>JAEZZU010000129.1 GCA_023418355.1 Pseudomonadota bacterium
TGGTTTTCATCCCTTTCCCCTTCATTGCGGCACGACATATTGCGATGCGCTTACGTCAAACGGTTCAAGGATGGTGCTTTGATCTGCGCGCGTGGCGAGGTGCCGGAGGAGTGGTTTGCGTGTGCCAAGGGGGCGGTGCGGGTCAGCTCCACCTCCATCACGGGCAAGCAGATCACGCTCACCTATGTGGAGCCTGGGATCTGGTTTGGAGATACCTCGATTTTCGACGGAGACCGGCGCACGCACGATGCGTACGCACACGGCGCCACCACGCTGCTGTGTGTGGCCAAGGCGGATTTCAAACGTATTCTGGCCACGCACACGGAGTTTTACGAAGCCATGCTGTGGCTGGCAGCGCGGCGCATTCGCCAGCTCTATGGGCTGGTGGAAGACCTGAACACCTTGCCATTGCGTGCGCGGCTGGCCAAGCAGCTGCTGCATCTGGCGCGCAGCTATGGCATTCCCAGTCTGGCCAATGGCGAAGAGATTCGCATCGGCCTGCAACTGGCACAGGAAGAGCTGGCCCAGCTGCTCGGGGCTTCACGCCAGCGCGTGAACCAGGAGCTCAAGGGCATGGAGCGCGAGGGGATCATCCGTATCGAACCGGGTGGTCTGGTGGTACGTGACCGCGATGCGTTGCTGCGCATTGTGGAAACTGACTTTTAAGGACGTATGAGCAACTTTGACCAATTTGTAGGTACCAGACCTGTCTCGGAAGCCCACGCTTTTGACGTTGCCGCACTGAGCACCTGGATGCAGTCCCATGTGGATGGCTTTGAAGGCCCTGTACAGGTGGAAATGTTCAAGGGTGGCCAGTCCAACCCGACCTACAAGCTGGTCACACCGGCGCGCAGCTATGTGATGCGTGCCAAGCCTGGCCCCGTGGCCAAGCTGCTGCCTTCGGCCCATGCCATCGAGCGCGAATTTCGTGTGATGCGCGCGCTGGCTGATACGGACGTGCCTGTACCCCACATGTATGCGCTGTGCGAGGACGAAGCCATCATTGGTCGCGCTTTCTACATCATGGAGTTCAAGCAGGGGCGTGTGCTCTGGGACCAGAGCCTGCCCGGCATGAGCAACGCCCAGCGTGCTGCCGTTTACGACGAGATGAACCGCGTCATCGCCGCGCTGCATACCGTGGACGTGCATCAGCATGGGCTCGCCGACTATGGCAAGCCGGGCAATTACTTTGAGCGCCAGATTGGCCGCTGGAGCAAGCAGTACCAGGCCTCCATCACGCAGCCTATCGAAGAGATGGACCATCTCATGGCCTGGCTGCCTGCCCATATGCCCGACAGCGCCAGGGATGAGCGCAAGGTGTCCATCGTCCATGGCGACTACCGCATGGACAACCTGATGTTTGCAACAGAGGAAGACCGTGTTGTGGCCGTGCTGGACTGGGAGCTGTCCACACTGGGCCATCCGCTGGCGGACTTCAGCTACCACTGCATGGCCTGGCACATTCCCGCCAGTCTGGGGCGTGGCATTGGCGGGCTGGATATTGCTGCGCTGGGCATTCCCAGCGAGCAGGACTACATGCACCTCTACTGCGAGCGCACCGGGCTGGCAACGCCGGAGCAGCTGCAGGCGGACTGGCACTTTTACCTGGCCTACAACATGTTCCGCATTGCGGCCATCTTGCAGGGCATTGCCAAACGCGTAGAGGCTGGCACGGCGTCCAGCGCACAGGCCAAGGCCGCTGGTGAGACAGCGCGGCCCATGGCTCAGCTGGCCTGGGCCTACGCGCAAAAACACGGCGGTTGAGTTTTTGTGCAGACACAGCAGGTCTGCAGGCTTTTTCCCTTCATGCATCAGACGGCAGGCGATTGCCGAAGGGCAGCGCTCGCCCATGTTTCGCCCTAACTACGACAGGAGGCTCCCATGGATTTTGATTACTCCCCCAAGACCAAGGAACTGCAGGCACGCTTGCTGCGCTTCATGGACGAATACATCTACCCGAACGAGCAGGCATTTCAGCAGGAGCTGGAAGCCAATACCCAGGCGGGCAAGCGCTGGACGCCGCTGCAACTGATTGAAGGCCTGAAGGACAAGGCCAAGGAGCAGGGACTGTGGAACCTGTTTCTGCCACAGGACACGGCCGAGATTGCTGGGGTACAGGGCGCAGGGCTGACGAATCAGGAATACGCACCGCTGGCGGAAATCATGGGCCGTGTAGGCTGGGCATCGGAAGTTTTCAACTGCTCGGCCCCTGACACGGGCAATATGGAAACGATTGCGCGCTATGGCACTGAGGAGCACCGCAAGCAGTGGCTGCTGCCCTTGCTCAACGGTGAGATCCGTTCCGCATTTGCGATGACCGAGCCCGAGGTGGCATCGAGTGATGCCACCAATATCTGCACGCGCATTGAGCGCCAGGGTGACGAGTATGTGATCAACGGTCACAAGTGGTGGATTTCCGGCGCTGGCGATCCACGCTGCGCCATCTACATCGTCATGGGAAAGAGCAACCCTGACGCCGCCAAGCATGCGCAGCAGAGCATGGTGCTGGTGCCTGCCGACACCCCCGGTGTGCGCGTAGTACGCCCGCTGCAGGTGCTGGGCTATGACGATGCGCCGCACGGCCACATGGAAATGTATTTTGAGAACGTGCGCGTGCCTGCCAGCAATATTCTGCTGGGGGAGGGCCGTGGTTTTGAAATTGCGCAGGGCCGCCTGGGTCCCGGGCGTATCCACCACTGCATGCGCCTGATTGGTCAGGCCGAGCGTGCGCTGGAGCTGATGTGCAAGCGTGCCTCCAGCCGCGTAGCCTTTGGCAAGACCGTGGCGCAGCAGACTGTGACGCAGGAGCGCATTGCCGAAGCCCGCTGCCGTATCGACATGGCACGCCTGCTCACGCTCAAGGCGGCCTGGATGATGGACACTGTGGGCAACAAGGTGGCACGTACAGAAATCGCCATGATCAAGGTGGTGGCGCCCAAGCTGGCCTGTGACGTGATTGACTGGGCCATGCAGGTGCATGGCGGCGGTGGCATGAGCCAGGACTTCCCGCTGGCCCACGCCTACACCACGGCGCGCACGCTGCGCTTTGCGGATGGTCCTGATGAAGTGCACCGCAATGCGATTGCCAAGTGGGAGCTGGGCAAGTACAGCGAATATGGGCGTGATGCGCAGGTGCCTGTGACGCGCGGCGCATAAGCAAGCAGCTGGCGAAAAAAGAAAAGCGACCCGAGGGTCGCTTTTCTGTATGTGGCGCAGCCGTGCGGCTTATTCCACCTTGGCCTTGGCGCGCAGGTCTTCCTGGAACTGCACCATCTTTTGCTGTTCCAGCTGGGAGGCGATCTGGGGCTTGATGTCTTCCAGAGCAGGCAGCTCAGCGTCGCGGACATCGTCCACGCGGATCACGTGCCAGCCGAACTGGCTCTTGGCGGGGGTGTCGCTGACTTCACCCTTTTTCAGCTTGAGCATGGCTTCGGTGAACTCAGGCACGTAGTTGGAAGGGCTGGCCCAGTCCAGATCGCCGCCATTCTTGGCAGAACCTGGGTCCTTGGATTCCTTCTTGGCGATGTCTTCAAATTTCTTGGCGCCGGACTTGATCTCCGCAATGATGGCCTTGGCACGGTCTTCGGAGTCCACCAGGATGTGGCGTGCGCGGTATTCCTTGCTGGAGTTGGCGGCTACGAACTTGTCGTATTCGGCCTTGATCTCACCGTCAGTGACGGGGTTCTTCTTCAGGAAGTCGGAGAACAGCTCGCGGATCAGCAGGGTTTCGCGTGCCAGTTCCATCTGCATCTTGTACTCGGGCGAGGCTTCCAGACCGCGCTTGGAAGCTTCCTGCATGAAGATTTCACGCGCGATGATTTCGTCCTTGATCTGAGGGTCCATCTCGGCAGGGACGGGGCGGCCGGAGCTTTCGATCTGCTGCTTCAGTGCGTGGAAGCGCTCCATGGGTACGGGCTTGCCGTTAACAATAGCCAAGTTTTGCGCAGAAGCCGAAAGGGCGACAGTGCCCAACACGACGGCGGCCACCAGGTTGGGCAAAAGCTGTTTTTTCATGCGGAAATCCAAGAAAAGGTGTGAAGGTTGGTGCTTGCCAACGACCGTTGGCAAGTCTTTGACATCGTAGGTCACAGCACTTCGATAGCCAGCGCGTGCAGGCCCTGATCGATGAAAGCTTGCAGGCAATCATACACAAGGCGATGACGCGCTACGCGGCTCTTGCCGGCAAAGGCATCGCAGGCAATACGGACGCGAAAGTGTGTGCCAAATCCTGTGCCATTGGCGCCTGCGTGGCCTGCGTGGGCTGCGCTTTCGTCAATGACTTCCAGCTGGGCAGGTGCCAGCCGCTCGCGCAGCACGGCTTCAATTGCAGCAGCGGTGATGGGCTCACTCATGGGGCTGCTCCTTGCTGGTGGGGTCTGCGTCCTTGAGGTAGCGGCTCAGATACACCGCCTGCGCCACCACAAAGACCAGCATCAGCCCCAGACCACCGAACATCTTGAAGTTGACCCAGGTGTCGGTATCAAAGCTGAAGGCAATCCAGATGTTCAGCACGCCCATGACCGCAAAGAAGCCGGTCCAGGCCCAGTTGAGGGTGTTCCAGACGGGGTCAGGCAGCTGCATCTGTGCGCCCATCAGGCTTTTGATGAAGTTCTTCTTGAAGATCAGGTTGCCAACCAGCAGGGCGCCACCCATGAGCCAGTACAGCACGGTGGGCTTCCATTTGATGAAGTTCTCATCGTGGGCCAGCAGCGTGGCACCGCCAAACACCACGATCACGGCCAGGCTGATCCACTGCATGGGCTCGACCTTGCCATGCTTGAAGCGCAGGTAGGCGATTTGCACGATGGTGGCAACGATGGCGACAGCGGTGGCTGCATAGATGCCCCAGACCTTGAAAGCCACGAAGAACAGAAGAATGGGGAAGAAATCAATCAGCAGTTTCATGAAACATTGGGGCAGCGTGCTGCCCGCAGACATGCGAAAGATGCCAAGCATGCCATAGCCTGGCGGTGTATTTGGTCGCAAAGGCCTTGACGGGCTTGGGCAAAGCCACACAGTGCGTGGCCGCAGCAGGCTCAGGGCTGTGTGTCAGGCGCAGGATCCTGAAAATCCAGCGAGGCCGAGTTCATGCAGTAGCGCAGGCCGGTGGGCGTAGGGCCATCGGGGAAGACGTGGCCCAGATGGGCACCGCACTGGCTGCATACGGTTTCGGTGCGCACCATGTTGTGGCTGTAGTCCACGATTTCCTTGATGGCACCGGGCACCGCCTGCGAGAAGCTGGGCCAGCCGCAGCCTGCGTCGAACTTGGTGTCCGCATCAAACAGCTTGGCACCGCAGCACACGCAGTGGTAGCTGCCATCGGCCCAGTGCTGTTCGTACTTGCCCGTGAAGGGGCGCTCGGTCGCAGCTTTGCGCGTGACCTCGTAGGCACGAGGTTCGGCACCTTTGGCCTGCAGCAGTTCAAACCATTCGGTATCGGTCTTCTGGATGGGAAAGGTCATGATGAGCAACTGATCGCGATAGAGGATGCCCAATCGGGCGGAAAATCCGCCCAGTCTGGGTGAGCGGGGTGATCAACAAAGGGCTGTGCCAGCACCTGCTGCAATGATTGCACCAGCGAGAAGTCCCCTGTCTTTGCTGCACGAATGGCCTGCTCTGCCATGTGGTTGCGCAGCACGAACACCGGATTGGTATTGAGCATCAAATTGGCATCTGGCGCTTGTCCTGTCTGCGCTGCCAGCTCTTGATACGAGAGCAGCCACTGGTCAAAGTTGAAGCTGCCAAGGAACAGCTCGCGCGTGCGCTCGTAGTCGCCATCCTGCACGCTCAGCGACAGGCGCCGCCAGAAGATGGTGTGGTCCACGCGGTTGCTGGCCAGCAGCTCCAGCAGCTTGCCAATCACGGGGGTGACCTGCTCCTCGTGTGTCTGCGCGGCCTGTGGCAGACCCAGCTTGGCGCACATGAGCGTGCGAAATGCCCGGCTGAAGGCAGGGCGGTAGGCTTCCAGCGCCTGCACGGTGATGTCTTCATCACCAATCAGCGGCAGCAATGCCTGGCCCAGGCAGAACAGGTTCCAGTACGCCACCTGTGGCTGCTTGCTGAATGCGTAGCGGCCCTGATGGTCACTGTGGTTGCAGATGTGCTGCGGGTCGAACGCATCCAGAAACTGGAAGGGGCCGTAGTCGATGGTCAGACCCAGAATACTCATGTTGTCCGTATTCATCACACCATGGCAAAAGCCCACGGCCTGCCAGTGCGCCATGAGCTGCGCGGTGCGCTGGCCTACCTCGTACAGCAGTGCGGCATAGGCATTGCCGCTGTGCCCGTCCGTGCTCTGCCAGCCATTGCGGCAGGCGGGGTAGTAGCGGTCAATCACATAGTCGGCCAGCTGGCGCAGCTCGGAGAGCATGTCACGCGCGGCAAAGTGCTCAAAGTGGCCAAAGCGCACAAAGCTGGGTGCGGCGCGCGTGACCACGGCGGCGGTTTCCACTTCCTCGCGGTACACGGGGGCATCAGAGGCCGTAAGGCACAGCGCGCGTGTCGTGGGAATGCCCATGGCGTGCATGGCCTCGCTGCACAGGTACTCACGGATGCTCGAGCGCAGCACGGCGCGGCCATCGCCACCGCGCGAGTAGGGCGTGCGGCCTGCGCCCTTGAGCTGCAGTTCCCAGCCGCTGGCGGTCTCGCCCAGGCAGATGGCACGTCCATCACCCAGTTGCCCGGCCCAGACGCCAAACTGGTGGCCGCTGTAGACGCTGGCATAGGGCTGGCTGCCGGGCAGCAGGGTGTTGCCGGTGAAGGCCTGCAGCGCGGTGTCGGATTCCAGCATGCCTTGCGGCAGCTGCAGTTGCTGGGCCAGCTCGGGGTTGCTTGCCACCCATTGCGGATCCGGCAGCGGTGTGGGCTGCAGATAGGTCAGAAAAGCGCTGCCCAGCTGGGCAAAGCCGGGTTGCCACTGCGGGGCGAGGGGGCCGGAAGAAGAGTGCATGTCAGGCATTGTCACCAAGCCGTGAAACCCTTGCGATTGCAGGAAATGCCGGTGCAGGCGTCGTGCAAATGCCGCTGAACTGGCACTTGGGCGACACCTGCATGCTCGTAAATCCGCAAACCTGTCGTCCAGTGCTGCACTTAGGATGGCTGCAAGGCAGGCTGCAAGCCGCCGTACAAAAACCAGATAGGAGACAACACCATGCAAGGTTTGATGCAAAGTCAGCAGCTGCTGATTTCGAGTCTGATTGAGTTCGCTGCGCGCCACCACAAGGATGCGGAAATCGTCTCGCGCCGTGTGGAAGGCGACATCCACCGCTACACCTATACCGAGCTGGCACAGCGCGCCAAGCAGCTGGCCAATGCGCTCGACGAGCTGAAGGTCGCGCATGGTGACCGCGTGGCATCGATTGCATGGAACGGCTACCGCCACATGGAGATGTACTTTGGCGTGAGTGGCTCGGGTCGCGTGCTGCACACCATCAACCCGCGCCTGCACCCCGAGCAGGTAGCCTGGATCGTCAACCACGCCGAAGATCAGGTGCTGTGCTTTGACATGACCTTCCTGCCCCTGGTGCAGGCCGTGCATGCCAAATGCCCCACGGTGCGCCAGTGGGTGGCGCTGTGCGATGCGGACAAGCTGCCCGCAGACAGCGGCATTCCGGGGCTGATTAGCTACGAGGCCTGGATTGCTGGCCAGAGCCCGCATTACCGCTGGCCGCAGCTCGATGAAAACACGGCGTCGAGCATGTGCTACACCAGCGGCACCACGGGCAACCCCAAGGCGGCGCTGTACAGCCACCGCTCCACCCTCCTGCACGCCTATGGCGCGGCCTTGCCCGATGTGATGTGCCTGTCTGCACGCGATGCCGTGCTGCCCGTCGTGCCCATGTTCCACGTCAATGCCTGGGGCATTCCTTATTCGGCTGCGCTGACCGGGGCCAAGGTGGTGTTCCCGGGGCCTGCGCTTGATGGCAAGTCGCTGTACGAGTTGATCGAGGCCGAAGGCGTGACCTTTGCCGCGGGCGTGCCCACGGTGTGGCAGATGCTGCTCAGCCATGTGCAGAGCGTGGGCGGCAAGTTCCGCACGCTCAACCGCACGGTGATTGGTGGCTCGGCCTGCCCGCCCGCCATGATTGATGCCTTTGAGCAGGGCTATGGCGTGAAGGTGCTGCATGCCTGGGGCATGACGGAAATGAGCCCGCTGGGCACGCTGTGCACCTTGAAGAACAAGCACCTCAAGCTCAGCAAGGAGGAGCAGACACGCATCAGCCAGAAGCAGGGCCGTGCCATTTTTGGTGTGGACATGAAGATTGTGAACAGCGAAGGCCAGGAGCAGCCCTGGGACGGCAAGACCTATGGCGACCTGCTGGTGCGCGGGCCGTGGATTCTGGAGCGCTACTACAAGGGCGACAGCCCGCTGGTCATGGACGAGCAGGGCCAGGGCTGGTTCCCCACGGGCGATGTGGCAACCATTGACGAAGATGGCTTCATGCAGATTACGGACCGCACCAAGGACGTGATCAAGTCTGGGGGTGAGTGGATCAGCTCCATCGACATTGAAAACATTGCCATGGGCCACCCGGCCGTAGCCATGGCAGCCTGCATTGGCATGCCACACCCCAAGTGGGACGAGCGCCCGATTGTGGTGGTGGCCAAAAAGCCCGGTGCCGAAGTCTCGCGCGAAGAGATTCTGGCGTTTTACGAAGGCAAGATTGCCAAGTGGCAGATCCCGGACGATGTGGTCTTTGTCGAGGCGATTCCGCTGGGGGCCACGGGCAAGATGCTCAAGACCAGGCTGCGTGAGCAGCTCAAGGACTACCAGCTGCCTGTTACGGTCTGATCCCTTCAGAGCGCTTTTCGTGCGCTCTCATATTCCATAGCGCCTGGCGCTTGATTTTGCAGGGTTTGAAGCTCATAGAGCTGTGAAAACCTTGCAGGACAAGCGCTAGGTGCTCTTTTTTTATAAGCGTTCCTACCAAGGGGGATAGTCCCAAGAGTGAAAGCACCATGCGCTTTTTGCGCGGGGCTGACTACGCTTGTCGGGTGTTCGGTGCGTTCCAACCAACCCCATCTCTCGATTGAGGAGGCAAGCATGCAGTATGTGTTGAAAACCGTAGCCGCATCCATTTTGCTCAGCAGTGCAGGTGCAGCGCTGGCGCAGCAGGGTGAGACCGTCAAGATCGCATGGCTGGACCCGCTGTCCGGCCTGATGGCGGCGCTGGGCACCAACCAGATGAAAAGCTGGCAGTACCTGGCCGAGGATTTCAGCAAGGACAACCCTGCGGGCGTGAAGTTTGAAATCATCCCTATCGACAACAAGCTTAGCCCCCAGGAAACCACCAGTGCCCTGCGCTCGGCCATGGACCAGGGCGTGCGCTATGTGGTGCAGGGCAACGGCTCGGGGCCAGCGCTGGCCATCATGGACGCGCTGGAAAAGCACAACGCCCGCAACAAGGGCAAGGAGGTGCTGTACCTGAACTACGCGGCGGTGGACCCAGACCTCACCAACAGCAAGTGCAGCTACTGGCACTTCCGCCTGGATGCTGACACCTCCATGAAGATGGCGGCGCTGACCAGCTACATCCAGGAAATGCCGGATGTGAAAAAGGTCTATCTGCTCAACCAGAACTACGCCCACGGGCATCAGGTGAGCAAGTACGCCAAGGAAATGCTCAAGCAAAAGCGCCCGGACATTGAAATCGTGGGCGACGACATGACGCCGCTGGCGCAGGTGCGTGACTTCTCGCCCTATATCGCCAAGATCAAGCAGTCCGGCGCAGACACGGTGATCACGGGCAACTGGGGCTCTGACCTGGCGCTGATGATCAAGGCCGCCAACGATGCAGGCCTGAACGACGTCAAGTTCTACACCTACTACGGCGCCACCACCGGCGTGCCCACGGCCATGGGGCAGGGCGCGGCAGGCAAGGTCTATCAGGTGGCCTATGCCTACACCAACCTGCCCGGCGCCTTCAGCGATGTGAACAAGGGCTTCAAGGCCAAGTTCAATGACGACATGTACACCGGTGCGGTCTATCACGGCCTGGCCATGCTGACCGAAGCCTTCCAGCGCGCCAAGAGCACGGACCCCGTCAAGGTGGCGGCCGTGATGGAGGGCATGAAGTTCAAGAGCTTCAACGGTGAAGTCGAAATGCGCAAGGACGACCACCAGCTGCAGCAGGGCCTGTTTATCAGCCGCTGGGAAAAGACCAATGCCGACAACCCCGTGGACATGGAAAACACCGGCATGACCTTTGTGCCCGTCAAGAGCTTTGACGCCTCGGTGGCCAGCACGCCCACGACCTGTCAGATGAAGCGTCCTTCCTGAGTCGCTGCGCACCGCAGCGCGTCTTCGTATGCAGTACCGGCCCGGCGCAGGGCGGGTGCTGCGTCCCTCTGCCGAGCTGCTGCAGGCCATGAGCGCCAGCGACAGCTCCTCACGCGGGTGGCCACTGATGAATCCTGAGTTTTTTGCGATATCGATGCTCAACGGCATCAGCTACGGGCTGCTGCTGTTCATGCTGAGCTCGGGCCTGACGCTGATCTTCAGCATGATGGGCGTGCTCAACTTTGCGCACACGAGCTTTTACATGCTCGGTGCCTATTTCGGTTACATGCTCTCGGGCGTGGTGGGCTTCTGGCCAGCACTGGTGATTGCGCCGCTGCTGGTGGGGGCGCTGGGCGCGCTGTTTGAGCGCTACAGCCTGCGCAAGGTGCACAAATATGGCCATGTGCCCGAGCTGCTGGTCACGTTTGGCCTGTCGTACCTGATTCTGGAGGTGGTGCAGCTTATCTGGGGCCGCAGCGCCGTGCCCTATGGCCTGCCGCCTTCGCTGCAGGGGCCGCTGTTCACGCTGTACGGCACGCAGTTCCCCAAATCGCGCTCTTTCATCATGCTGGTAGCGCTGCTCATGCTGGTGGCCGTGTGGCTGTTGCTCACGCGCACCCGCATTGGCCTGGTGATTCAGGCCGCGCTCAAAAAGCCGGAGATGGTGGAAGCCCTGGGCCACAACGTGCCGCGCGTGTTCATGCTGGTGTTTGGCGGTGGCTGCGCACTGGCCGGGCTGGCAGGCGTGATTGGCGGCAACACCTATGTGACCGAGCCATCCATGGCCATGTCCGTGGGATCCATCATCTTTGTGGTGGTGGTCGTCGGCGGTCTGGGGTCGCTGGCCGGGGCATTTCTGGCATCGCTGCTGATTGGCATCGTGCAGACCTTTGCCGTGGCGCTGGACTATTCCTGGGCCTCGCTGCTGGGCGCGCTGGGCCTGCAGCTCACGCCAGAGAGCTTTGGCTGGCCGGTGCTCAGTCTCACGATTTCACAGATGGCGCCCATCCTGCCGTACCTGCTGCTGGTGCTGATGCTGATCTTCCGCCCCAAGGGGCTGCTTGGAACACGGGAGGAATAACACCATGTCTGCCATTTTGTCTCCTGCCGTATCCAACGAGGTGGTGCCCATTGCCGCGCCACCATCCGCCAAGGGTGCTCCGGCCTACTACCGCTTCAAGCCCTGGAATGTGGGCCGCATCGTCATCTGGAGCGTGTTTGCGCTGCTGCTGATTGCCGCGCCGCATGTGTTCACCAGCTCGTTGGCGCTGACCATGCTCAGCCAGATGGGCTATGCCATCATCATCTGCCTGTCCTACAACATCCTGCTGGGGCAGGGGGGCATGCTCAGCTTTGGCCATGCGGTCTATACCGGGCTGGGTTCTTTCATCGCCATCCATGCCATGAACCGCGCGGCCGATGGTGGCCTGCCGATTCCGCTGGTGCTGATTCCTGTGGTTGGCGGGCTGGCGGGCATGTTCTTTGCCGCACTGCTGGGCTGGGTCACGACCAAGAAGTCCGGCACCACGTTCGCCATGATTACGCTGGGTGTGGGTGAGCTGGTGGCCTCCATGGCGCTGATGTTTCCGGGCTTTTTCGGGGGCGAGGGTGGCATTACCACCGACCGTGTCTATGGCCAGCCTTTCCTGAGCTTTGATTTTGGGCCGGGCATTCAGGTGTACTACCTGATCGCAGCTTACTGCTTTGTCTGCACGGCGCTGATGTTTGCCTTCACCGGCACCCCGCTGGGCCGCATGCTCAATGCCGTGCGCGACAACCCGGAGCGCGTGGCCTTTGTGGGCTACAACCCGCAGCGCGTGCGCTACATGGGCTTTGTGGTGGCTGGCTTTTTTGCCGGTATTGGCGGCGGGCTGGCGGCCATCAACTTTGAAATCGTCACGGCCATGGACAGCGTGAGCATTCTGCGCTCGGGCTCGTACCTGCTGTTCACGTTTCTGGGCGGTGCCACCTTCTTCTTTGGCCCCATCATCGGCGGCGTGCTGATGGTGATTGCCACCGTGTTTCTGTCCGAGCTGACCAAGGCCTGGATGCTGTACCTGGGCCTGATCTTTCTGTTCATGGTCATGTATGCACCGGGCGGCATTGCCAGCCTGATCATGATGAACCTGCGCCTGGCCAAGTACGGCAAGCTGGGGCGCATCGTGTGGGCCTACCTGCCACTGGCTGGCACAGCGCTGGTGATGACGCTGGGTGTGGCCGCCATGGTGGAGATGATCTACCACCTGCAGCTCAACAGTGCGCTGGGTGATGAACTGCGCTTTCTGGGCATGACCCTGCATGTGCGCAGCGTTGAGAGCTGGCTGGGCGCGGTGGCGGTGTTTCTCACCGGGCTGGGCCTGTTTGAGCTGACGCGCCGAGCCTATCTGCGCGAGTGGCACCAGATTCAGGAAACCATTGCCCGCGAAATTGGACGAGGGGAGGCCGCAGCATGAGCCAGATCAAGACCTATGCACTGGAGCTGCGCGATGTGCGCAAGAGCTTTGGCCGCACGGAAATCATTCGTGGTGCCAACCTGGCCGTGCAGGCGGGGGAGCGCGTGGCCATCATCGGCCCGAACGGTGCAGGCAAGAGCACGTTGTTCAACCTTATCAGCGGGCGCTTTGCGCCCACGAGTGGCGAAATCCTGCTGCACGGCCAGCGCATCGATGGCAAACAGCCTTATGAGATCAACCGTGCAGGCCTGTCGCGCAGCTTTCAGATCACCAACATCTTTCCCAAGCTCAGCGTGTTTGAGAACCTGCGCTGCGGGGTGCTGTGGAGCATGGGCTATCGCTACACCTTCTTGCGCTTTCTCTCGCGCATGACGGAAGTGAACGAGCGCGCCCGCCAGCTGATGCAGCAGATTGGCCTGCACAAAAAGGCCGATGAGCTGGCAGGCAACCTGACCTATGCCGAGCAGCGTGCGCTGGAGATTGGCGTGACGATTGCCGGTGGGGCGAATGTGATCCTGCTGGACGAGCCCACGGCCGGCATGAGCAACAGCGAGACGGGGCACTTCATCAACCTCATCCGTGAAGTGACCGAAGGCAAGACACTGCTGACCGTGGAGCACGACATGGGTGTGGTGTTTGGCCTGGCCGACAAGATTGCCGTCGTTGTCTATGGCGAGGTGATCGCCTTTGATACACCCGAGAACGTACGCGCCAACCAGCGCGTGCAGGAGGCGTATCTGGGCTCGGTCATCGCAGAAGAGCAGGCCGTACTGCATTGAGGGAGGAACAGCATGCTCAGCATTCATAACCTGCATGCCTTTTACGGCAAAAGCCATGTGCTGCATGGCGTGGACTTTGAGGTGCAGCCCGGCGAAATCGTGGCGCTGCTGGGGCGCAATGGCTCCGGGCGCTCCACGACCGCCAAGGCCATCATGGGGCTGGTGAACTGGGAGGGCGAGCTGCGCTGGAAAGGCCAGGCCCTGC
>JAEZZU010000146.1 GCA_023418355.1 Pseudomonadota bacterium
AGCTCAAGCCCAATCTGATCAATGTGATCCCCAGCGAGGCGCTGATGACCGTGGATCTGCGCAACACCGACGGCCAGCGCCTGCGCGATGCACAGGCCGAAGTGCTGGCCTTTGCGCGTGGGCTGGCCGCCCAGCAGGGCGTGCAGTTCAGCCACCGCCAGCTGGCGGATTTTGAACCTGTGGCCTTTGATGCACCGCTGGTGGACAGCGTGGAGCAGCACGCACAGGCGCTGGGCCTGTCCACGCTGCGCATGCCCAGTGGTGCAGGCCATGACGCACAGATGCTGGCTCGTGTCTGCCCGACCGCCATGGTGTTTGTGCCCAGCGCCGGCGGCCTGTCGCACAACGTGCGCGAACACACGGAGGCGCACCAGCTGGAGCAGGGCGCGAATGTGCTGCTGCAGGTGCTGCTGGAAGCCGCTGATCAATAAAGCAATGTGAAAGAAATTGGCTGCTGGCGCAGATGTAGCAAGCGCTGGCAGCTATCAAAGGGAGAGTTAGAAATGAGCCGTATTGTCAATGTTGCCCTGGGCCAGCTGGGCCCCGTCCAGAAAGCCGATTCGCGCACCAGCGTGGTCAAGCGCCTGTGCGAAATGATGCGCGAGGCCAAGAGTCTGGGCGCGGACGTGATTGTCTATCCCGAACTGGCGCTGACCACGTTCTTCCCCCGCTGGTACATCGAGGACCAGGCCGAGCTGCACAGCTACTACGAGCGCGAAATGCCCAGCCGCGAAACCATGCCGCTGTTCGAGCTGGCACGCGAATTGGGCATCGGCTTTTACCTGGGCTATGCCGAACTGGCCGAAGAAGAGGGCCAGCTCATGCAGTACAACACCGCCATCCTCGTGGACAAGCGCGGCCAGATCGTGGGCAAGTACCGCAAGATCCATGTGCCCGGCCACTTTGAGCATGAGCCCTGGCGCAAATTCCAGCACCTGGAAAAGCGCTACTTCACGCCCGGCAAGCACTTTGGCGTGTACCAGGCCTTTGGCGGCACCATGGGCATGGCCCTGTGCAACGACCGCCGCTGGGCCGAGAGCTACCGCGTCATGGCGCTGCAGGGTGCGGAGATGATCTTCATCGGCTACAACACGCCCGTGCACAACGCCCCTGCGCCGCAGCACGATGATCTTTCGCTGTTCCACAACCAGCTCTCCGTGCAGGCCGGTGCCTACCAGAACGGCTGCTGGGTGGCGAGTGTGGCCAAGGGCGGTGTGGAAGAGGGCGTGGACAGCATTGCCGGCAGCCTGATGGTGGCCCCCAGCGGCGAAGTTGTGGCGCGCTGCATCACCAAGGATGACGAAGTCGTGCTGGGCCGCGCGGACCTGGACTTCTGCGCCGTGTACAAGCGCACCACCTTCAACTTTGACCTGCACCGCCACCCTGAGTGCTATGGCCTGATCACCGCGAAAAAGGGCGAAACTCTGGCGGCTGACGGTACGCCGTGGAAGGGTTGATGCTCTGAAAAGCAAAGCGACCAGCGCTTGAATTGACTGGATTTCAGAAAGAAAAGTATCTGAAACCTTGATCTTTCAAGCGCTGGCCGCTTTTTTTATGAGAGCGGGCTTAGCTCAGCAGTTCATCACGCACGCCTTGCCCCTGCAGATGCGCCACATCGCCCCAGCCCACCAGTGTCAGCCCCTCGGGCGTCCACAGCAGGCGGTTGATGGCGGCGTTGTGCAGCTCCCAGGTGCGGGGTGCCTGCAAGTCCTGGCGTGTGGCGAGGCGGTAGAGCATGTCCATCACGCCGCCGTGGGCCACCAGCGCAATCTGGCCACCCATGTGCTGCGAGGCCAGACGGTCTACCGTGTGCTGAATGCGGCTGCGCAGCATGGCCAGTGACTCGCCGCCGCCATCGGGCACAAAGTCCGGGTCACGCTTGCGCCAGCGCAGAGCCTGTTCGGGCAGTTCGGCTTCAATTTCCTTGAAGGTGCGGCCCTCAAAGCTGCCAAAGCAGCGCTCACGCAGCCCGGCATCCGGTTGCACGGCGCAGCCTGTCGTCGCGCTCACGGCCTGGGCGGTGGTCAGGGCGCGCTGCAGGTCGCTGCTGTAGATGGCGTCGAACTGCTCGTCCGCCAGCGCAGCACCAGCGCGCTGCGCCTGCCACAGGCCAGTGTCGTTGAGGGGAATGTCCAGATGCCCCTGGATGCGGGCGTCCACGTTCCAGGCGGTTTCGCCATGGCGGATGGCAATGATGCGGGTAGCTTGCATGCAGCAAAGTGGGCCAGCAGGCCCTCGGAAGAAAAGGCAAAGCCAACATGCTTGCCCGGCACGGTGCAGCAGGGCTGACGTCGGCAAGCAGCGAAGCTGCCATTGTCTCGCATGCGCGCATACAACGCCCGCGCAGGCGAAACAAGGTTTTTTGCGTGAAGGCAGTCAAGTTGTGCGCTTTTTGCGTGCATTGAGGGGCTTCTCGCTATAAACATGAGCAGAAAAAGCAAGAAGCGACAAGCGGCGCAGTTTTTGCGTGTCTAGGCAAAGCCCTAGGGCGATGTACGCGCCGTCCGTGGCATACCGACACTTTCACCTGACTGAGGAGACCCACATGATTCTGAAAACCCTGGGAACCGCCCTGCTGGCCGCTGGCCTGCTGACTTCTGCTGCGCTGGTACAGGCCGAAACTGTGCGCTGGTCGCGCTCGGCCGATGTGACCACGCTGGACCCGCATGTGTTCAACACGGGCACCAACTTTGTGCTCATGCACCAGATGTACGAAACCTTGGTCAACCGCACGGCCGATGGCAAGCTCAAGCCTCTGCTGGCCACCGAGTGGAAGATGCTGGAGAGCGACCCTACAGTCTGGGAATTCAAGCTGCGCCCCAATGTCAAGTTCCATGACGGCACGCCGCTGACGGCCAAGGATGTGGTCTTCTCGCTGAATCGCGCCAAGGGCCCCAATGCGCAGGTGAAGTCGCTGCTGGCCTCGGTGGACAGCATCAAGGCCGTCGATGACCTGACCGTGCACGTCAAGACCAAGGGGCCGAACCTGATCTTCCCCAACAATCTGACCAACCTCTTCATCATGAGCGAGGACTGGGCCAGGAAGAACAACGCCACGGAAACCCAGGACCCCAACAGCAAGCAGGAAAACGGTGCCACCCGTGCGGTCAACGGCACGGGTGCCTTCATGCTGGCTTCGCGCGAAATCGACAGCAAAACCGTGATGAAGCAAAACCCCAACTACTGGGGCAAGGACCAGGTGGGCGATGTGACCGAACTGGTCTATCTGCCGATCAAGTCGCCCGCCACCCGCGTCGCCGCGCTGCTGTCCGGTGAAGTGGACTTTGCCCAGGACATTCCCGCGCAGGACGTGGCGCGCCTGAAGCAGGACAGCAAGCTGCGCATCAACGAAGGGCCGGAGAACCGCTCCATCTTCCTGGGCCTGAACGTGGGCGCGGCCGAGCTCAAGTCCAGCAACATCAAGGGCAAGAACCCGCTGGCTGACCCCAAGGTGCGCGAAGCCATTGAGCTGGCGATTGACCGCGACGCCATCAAGCGCTCGGTGATGCGCGGCCTGTCCAACCCCTCGGGCGTGATGGCGCCTCCCTTTGTCAACGGCTATGACAAGAGCATGGCCGCCTACCACAAGGCCGACATCAACAAGGCCAAGCAGCTGCTCAAGGAAGCGGGCTACCCCGACGGCTTCACCATCACTTTGCACACGCCCAATGACCGCTATGTGAATGACGAAGCCATCAGCACCGCGATTGCAGGTTTCCTGGGCCGCATCGGCATCAAGACCGAGGTGTCCTCGCGTCCCATTGCGCAGCACAGCGTGTCCATCGTGAATGCCGACAGCGACTTCTACCTCTACGGCTGGGGCGTGCCCACCTATGACTCGGCCTACATCTTCGACTTCCTGGTCGCCACCCGTGGCAAGGAAGGCCGTGGTGCGCAGAACGCCACCGGCTACAGCAATGCCGATCTGGATGCCAAGATCATCTCGCTGTCTTCCGAGAGCGATATGGCCAAGCGCAATGACACCATCAAGCAGATCTGGGATGTGGTGCAGAAGGAGCGCTTCTACATTCCGCTGCATGACCAGGTCATCCACTTCGCTTCGGTCAAATCCATCGACGTTCCCGTGCACCCTGACAACACGCTGCACTTCAAGGACGTGAAGATCAACAAGAACGCGAAGTAACCCCATGCTGGTCCATCTGCTGCGCAGACTGGGCCAGTCAGTATTGGTACTGCTGGCCGTCTCGTTCATTTCCTTCATGGTGTTCCGCCATATTGGCGACCCCACCATCAGTTTGCTGGGCGAGGATGCCACGCTGCAAGAGCGTGAGGCCCTGGTCGAAGAACTGGGCTTCAACAAGCCCGTTCCCCTGCAATACCTGGCCTATGTGGGCAAGGTGCTGCACGGGGATCTGGGCATTTCCTACCGCCTCAAGCGCCCCGTGGCCGAGGTGATTGCTGAGCGCCTGCCCGCCACGCTGGAGCTGGCGCTGACGGCTTCCGTGCTGGCGCTGCTGGTGGGCATCGTGCTGGGCGTGTACACCGCCATCCGCAAGGATGGCTGGCTCTCGCGCACCATCATGACGGTCTCGCTCGTGGGCGTGTCGCTGCCCACCTTTCTGATTGGCATTGGCCTGATCTATGTGTTTGCCGTCGAGCTGCGCTGGCTGCCGTCCTTTGGGCGGGGGCAGACGGTCAACATCGGCGGCTGGGAAACCGGCTTTCTCACCGCATCGGGCTGGGCCGCGCTGATCCTGCCTGCCATCACGCTGGGCTTTTACAACATGACGCTGATCATGCGGCTGGTGCGTGCCGAGATGCTGGAAGTGCTGCGCTCGGATTACATCCGCTTTGGCCGCGCGCGCGGTCTGCATGACAAAAGCCTGTACTTTGGCCATGCGCTGCGCAACACGCTGATTCCCGTCATCACCATTGCCGGTCTGCAGATTGGCTCGCTGATTGCCTTTGCCATCGTCACGGAAACCGTGTTCCAGTGGCCGGGCGTGGGCCTGCTGTTCATCTCGTCCGTGCAGGGCGTGGATGTGCCCCTGATTGCGGCCTATCTGATGTTCATCGCGCTGCTGTACGTGGTGATCAACCTCTTCGTGGACTTTTTGTATGTGCTGGTGGACCCCCGCCTGCGTAAGAAATAAGGGGCCCGCAAATGACTGATTCCGTAAAACCCGTCCATGCCCCCACGGGCTGGAAAGCCAGTGATTCGCCCGTCAAGCGCGCCTTTGCCCGATCGCGTCTGGTACAGGTCGCGGCCACGGTGCTGGCCCTGCTGGTGCTGGCCACCGTGTTTGCGCCGCTGCTGGCGCTGCACAACCCGTTTGACCCCGCCAATCTGGACTTGATGGACGCCTTCACACCCCCATGGAGCCAGGGCATGGGCGAGATGTTCTACCCGCTGGGGGCCGACGATCAGGGGCGGGATGTGTACTCCGCCATCCTCTACGGCCTGCGCATGTCGGTGATTGTGGGCGTGGCTGCCGTGGCGCTGTCGCTCATCATCGGCGTGCCGCTGGGCCTGATCGCGGGCTACGCCGGAGGCTGGTTTGACACCATGCTCATGCGCATTGCCGATGTGCAGCTCACCTTCCCCGTGATTCTGGTGGCGCTGCTCATCTTCGGTATTGCACGCGGCATGCTGCCAGAAGGGTATCGCGACGACATGGCGGTGTACGTCATCATCATCGCCATTGGCCTGTCTGACTGGGTTCAGTACGCACGCACCGTGCGCGGCGCGGTCATGGTGGAAAAGCAGAAAGACTATGTGCTGGCCGCCCAGCTCATCGGGCGCAGCCGCACGGCCATTCTGGCCAAGCACATCCTGCCCAATCTGCTGGCCCCCATTCTGGTGATCGCCACCATCAGCTTTGCGCAGGCCATTGTGGCCGAGTCCACGCTCTCCTATCTGGGCGTGGGTCTGCCGCCCACGGCCCCTTCGCTGGGCACGCTGATCCGCATTGGTCAGGGCTTTCTGTTCTCGGGCGAGTGGTGGATTCTGATGTTCCCCGGGCTGGTGCTGCTGGCGCTGGCCCTGTCGGTCAACCTGGTCGGTGACTGGCTGCGTGACGCTCTCAACCCCAAGCTGCAATGAACATGCACACAGACACTCCATCCCCCGTGCCTGCGGCCGAGGCTGCAGGCGGCACGCCCGTGCTGCGTGTGCGCAATCTGAGCGTGACGTTTGACACCCACAAAGGCCCTGTGCATGTGCTGCACGATGTGTCGTTCGACATCTGGCCCGGCGAGATTCTGGGCGTGGTCGGTGAATCCGGCGCTGGCAAGTCCATGACGGGCGCGGCCGTCACCGGTCTGATTGAGCACCCGGGCCGCATCTCAGGCGGCACCGTCGAGCTGCAGGGACAGCGCATTGACCAGCTCCGTGGCGAAGACCTGCGCCGCATTCGTGGCAAGCGCATTGGCACCATTTTTCAGGACCCGCTGACCAGTCTGAACCCGGTCTACACCGTGGGCTGGCATCTGGTGGAAACCATTCGCACCCACCTGCCGGTCAGCGAAAAAGAGGCTGAGGCGCGTGCGCTGGCGCTGCTGGAAGAAGTGGAAATCCCGCATGCCAGGGAGCGCATGGGGCAGTACCCGCACCAGTTCTCGGGCGGCATGCGCCAGCGTGTGGCGATTGCGCTGGCACTGTGCGCTGAGCCGGAACTCATCATTGCGGACGAGCCGACCACGGCGCTGGATGTGTCCGTGCAGGCGCAGATCATCCAGCTGCTGCGCAAGGTCTGCAAGGAGCGCGGCGCCGCCGCCATGCTGATCACGCACGACATGGGCGTGATTGCCGAGACGGCCGACCGCGTCATGGTCATGTACCACGGCCGCGTGCTGGAAACCGGCCATGTGCGCCAGGTGCTCGATGCCCCGCGTGACCCGTACACTCAGGTGCTGATGGCAGCCATTCCCAGCGTCCACCAGCGCGTGGAACGCCTGCCCGTGCCGGAAGTGGGCGGCGGGCCCGTCGCCCAGGCTGTGCCGTGGACACCGAGGCCAGTGGATCCGGCGGCCGCAGCAGCACGCCCGCTGGTGGAGGTCAAAGACCTGTGCAAGGAATACGACCTCTCTGGCGGCTGGCTGGCCCGTGTCCTGGCGCGCCAGGACAAAAAAATCCTCAAGGCCGCAGACCATGTGAGCTTCCACATCCGCAAAGGCACCACCTTCGGGCTGGTGGGTGAATCCGGCTCCGGCAAGTCCACGGTGGCCCGCATGATCGCCGGGCTGACCCGCCCCACCAGCGGCACCATCCTGTTCGACGGCGTGGACAAGTGGAGCGCCGCCGCGCAGACCGTAGCCATGCGCCGGCGCTTTCAGATGATTTTTCAGGACCCGTATGCCAGCCTGAACCCGCGCTGGACGGTGGAGCAGCTGATTGCCGAGCCGCTTCAGGTGCTGGGCATCACCAGCAGCAAGCAGGAAACCGCCGAACGTGTGCAGGAAGCCCTGCGTCGCGTGCGCATGAAGCCGGACGATGCGAAAAAGTACCCGCACCAGTTCTCGGGCGGGCAGCGCCAGCGCATTGCCGTGGCCCGCGCGCTGGCCAGCAGGCCGGAGTTCATCATCTGTGATGAACCGACTTCGGCGCTGGATGTGTCCGTGCAGGCCCAGGTACTCAACCTCATGCGCGATCTGCAGGAAGAGTTTGGGCTGACCTATCTGCTCATCAGCCACAACCTCGCGGTGATCCGCCATATGTGTGACGACATTGGCGTGATGCAGCGCGGCCAGCTGGTGGAAGTGGGCGATGCGCAGGCGGTGCTCGACGACCCGCAGCACCAGTACACCAAGGATTTGATGCGTGCGATTCCGGATATCGCCCACGTACATTGAACGTGCGGCAGCTGGTGAAAAGCCTGTGGTGTGTTTGACCACAGGCTTTTCTGGGGGGCGGCTTGTTGCCATGTTCTATGGCTGGTGGCGCTGCCTGGCCAGCCAGCTTGGCAGTTCCTGCGGCGCCATGGGCTTGGCAAACCAGTAGCCCTGTACTACCGGGTAGCCCTGGGCCTGCAGAATGTCTTTCTGCGCAGCAGTTTCAACCCCTTCCGCCACCACGGCCAAGCCCAGGCTGGTGCCAATCCCCAGGATGGCGGCACTGAGTGCGCGGGCTGTGGGCGTATGTTCCAGGTCGGCGACAAAACTACGGTCCAGCTTGAGCTCAGCAATGGGCAGGCGTCGCAGATAGCTCAGGCTGGAGTAGCCCGTACCAAAATCATCCATGGAAAGGCGTACCCCCTGTGCATGCAGCCGTTCGATGGTCTGCAGGGTGGTGTTGTCGCTGTCGAGCAAGGTGCTTTCGGTCAGTTCCACCATCAAGTCAGATGCCTGCAGGCCATGGCGTTCCAGCGTCTGCAGCACGAGGGCTGGCAACTCCGGATTGCGGAAGTTGGAGGCCGAGAGATTGACGGCCACCACAGGCACCGTCAGCCCTTCCCGGCGCCATTGCGCCAGTTGCCGACAGGCCTCGTCCAGTGCCCAGCGGCTCAGCGCCCCCATCAGGCCACACTCTTCGGCCAGGGGAATAAAACGGGCCGGTGAAACAAAGCCCAGGCCCGGATGCTGCCAGCGTGCCAGGGCTTCCAGTCCATGCAGGCGGCCCGTGGCCAGTTCGACCTGCGGCTGGTAATGCAGCTGCAGCCCCCCTGTCTGCAAGGCTTCTCGCAGTGCCTTTTCCAGAGCAAGACGCTCTTCGGCAGCACGGCTCAGTTCCATGCTGAAAAAGCCAACCCGGCCTGTTCCTTCGTCCTTGGCCTGGTGCAGCGCCATTTCGGCGCGGTGCAGCAGGCTGGTCATGGCGGTGCCATCCTGCGGATACATGGCCACGCCCACGCTGATGCTCAGATCTACCTGGGTATGGGGCAGTTGCAGCGGCTGCATCAGATGTGTCTGCCAGCGCTCGATCAGCGCGCTCACCTCTTCACCGGTGCCCAGCGGCAGCGCCACGATAAATTCATCACCGGGCAGGCGTCCTGCCACACCGCCCTGGTGAATCAATGCCTGGATGCGCATGGCAAGCTCCCGCAGGAGTGCATCGCCTGTGGCATGACCCAGGGAATCGTTGAGGCTCTTGAAATGATCCAGGTCCACATGCAAAAACGCCACGCGCTGGCCTGACGCCTGCACCGTGCCCAGCAGCTTCATGACTTTTGTTTCAAACAAGCTGCGATGGGGCAAGCCCGTGACCGTGTCGTAGAACGCCAGTTGCTGCATGCGCTGGCGCGACTGTTCCCGCTCCATGGCCAGGGCACACAAGTCCGTGCAGGCCTGGACCAGCTGCTGGTGAAAGCTGGAGGCCACAAAGGGGCCATTTTCTCGGTAATAGAAGGCAAAGGTGCCTAGCACCTTGCCGTCTTGCCGCATGATGGGTGTGGACCAGCAGACGTTAAAGCCCAGCGGCAGAATCAGGTGCTTGAATGCTGCCCACAGCGGATCAGTGGCGATATCGGTGACCAGCACGGGGCTTTTGCGCCAGGCTGCCGTGCCGCAGGAACCCACCTGCGGTCCAATCACTACGCCATCGAGCAGCGAGGAATAACTGAACGGCAAACTGGGGCTGGCCAGAGGGTGCAGCAGTCCCTGCTCGTCCACCTGCAGGATGGAGGCACAGACCTCCGGGGCCAGACGCTCCACCTCCTCACACACCACTTCCAGCACCTGCATCAGCGGCAGGTCTCGCGACATGGCCTGCAGGGCGCGGTGGTGCAGCACTTCATGGATTTTGGTCTTGGTAATGTCCAGCAGTACCGATACCGTATAGGCCCATTGACCCTGCGCATCCATGACGGGATTGCACATGATCTTGGCCCAGTAACGACGCCCCCCCTTGCCCGTCACCACCTCTTCCATCTCTGCAGGCTGTCCCTGGCGCAGATTGCTGCGCAGGCGCTCAAACACTTCCACAGGGGTTTGCTGTGCCAGCAGTTCCAGCATCTTCTGGTCCTGGATCTCGCGCAGCGTCCAGCCAAACATGCGGTGAAAGCCGTCGTTGCAGTAGACCACCTGCGAGTGCGCATTGGTGATCACAATCGCAGCATCGGTGGTATCGGTCACCAGAGACAGGCGCCACAGATGGTCTTGCCGGGCCAGCTCCGTGCGCTTGCTTTGCGTGACATCGGTAGCCACCATCATGATGTGGGTCACGATGCCCAGCTGGTCACGGACAGGTGCATACAAGGCTTCCAGCCAGCAGTGTCTGCCATCACTGCGCACACGCTCCACCACCCCGGAAAACTCATGCCCTGCACACAGCGATTGCCACATGGCTGCATAGGCCGGGCTTTGCACCAGCTCTGCGGCACACAGCTGGGCATGCTGCAGGTCGCCTACATGCGCGGGCGTCACATGCAGCAAGGCCTGGAACTTGGCATTGGCAAAGAGGAGACGCCCGTCAGGTGCAAACTCCGCCAGCGCCATGGCATGGTCAAAAGCACTCCACCGATTGGCGAGCTGTGCAGCAGTCTCAGCGTGATGGACGGAGGCGGAAGGCATGCAAAAGACTCCAGATGGACGACAAAAAAAGACCCGACAGCGCTGCATCCTAGTACATGCCGTTACGTCTGGGTCAAGGGGTTGTAAGTAGAAACCCTTATTCTAGAAAACTGGTTTTACCGATTGCTTACGGCTGACTGGCGAGAGCAGGCTCCACGTTTTTACACGGCACAGCCTTGAAAAAAGAAACTAAAAACGGGTGTAGTGCTTATGCAGAAAGCGCAGGAAGCTATGTTTTTTGATGAATGCGTGCAGTGCTCACATGAGCACTGCCTTTTCATCTTGCCCCTTGACCTTCAAGTTACTTCTATCTTTAGCCTCCAGACACTGGCATGACAAGGAGGACAACCAAGATGCATTACTCAGCAGACATGCAGCCTGACCAGCGCTGCCTGGCCCTCAAGCTGCCGCCCTTGTTGCTCGTGGCCGGGGTGGCCGTGGGTATCTGGAGTACAGCGTCGGTGTGGCCATTGCTGCTGCCTGTGTGGCTGCGGCTGGCAGTGGCTGCCGTACTGTGCGCTGCCGGTCTGGGCGCGTGCGTGGCAGGTGTCTGTGCATTCCGGCAGGCACGAACCACGGTCAGTCCGGTCGCGCCGGAAAACGCATCTGCACTCGTGGTGCGCGGCATTTACCGCTGGACGCGCAATCCGATGTATCTGGGCTTTGTGCTGGGGTTGCTGGGATGGTCGATGGCACTGGGAACGTGGACTGGACTGCTGTGGTGTGTGGCCTTGGCCGGCTATCTGCAGCGCTACCAGATTTGGCCAGAGGAGCAGGTGCTGCGCCAGAAGTTTGGGGCGGACTATGTGGGCTATTGCACGCAGGTCGGGCGCTGGTGGGGGCGTAAGATGTGAAAGATTTTGGCCTCTAGCGTAGTCCCATCAAGCGCTGGCAGCTATTACTTTCATGGACGCCATCGCTTTGCCATTGTCTGAATCACCATGGCTCCCTGACAATCAGCGCACCTATAAAAATTGGTTCATCACGGAATGTCGGGGTAGTTGCCCCTCAAACAGAAACAGCGGTGACATTTCAAGCATGATGGTTGTGCGACCAATCAACATGCAAGAAAGCACCGCTGCATGCACAAAGATAC
>JAEZZU010000159.1 GCA_023418355.1 Pseudomonadota bacterium
ATTCTGTAATAAGGATCTAAAAATGTTTAAAATGAAGACAGGCAATCTTATTGATGCCGCTAAAGCAGGTGAAGTGACTGTTATTGCTCATTGTTGTAATTGTATGTGTAATATGGGGGCAGGTATTGCCCCACAAATAAAATATGCGTTTCCATATGCATATGAAGCAGATTTAGCTACAGGAGCGGGAAACCAGAAAAAGCTTGGTTCTTTTAGTTTAGGAGAACCAGAAGATTATCCTAATCCTATGGTATACAACCTTTATGGACAATATCGTTATGGATATAATAGTAAAGGTCGTCAATTAGATTATGATGCGCTGTACGATGCTCTTGCAGCTATGGCAATGGACTTACACAATTACGATAAAGGAGATCAACCAGCACATAAGATTGGTCTTCCTATGATAGGTGCAGGTCATGCCGGAGGTAATTGGGCTATCATTGAAATCATGATCAAAGAAACTTTAGTAAAAGCTGGTCACGATGTGACTATTTATAAACTTTAAGAGGAGATTAGTATGGGTGTTTTTGCAGGTATTGTTGCAGTGGTAGGGTTTTTTGTTATTGCTTTTATGCTTAGTTTGATTCCTGCCTGGTTACTATTGCTGGCTTACAACTATGTTGCTGAAGTTATGGGCCATGCAGATATCACTGTCCCAGTAACCTTCTGGACTGTGGTTTGTGTTTCATTTATTCTGGCTGTATTACGAGGAATCTTTTCCTCTCATTCAACAAAATAAGTGTTGACATAGCTCTTAAAAAGAGTAAGATATACCACATGAAGCGGGGAATAGTTCCCCGCAAAGAGAGAGGAGAAAAGAATGCAACTTGGTTTCCCAATTATTGATGTAGTTGTTTTAGTAGGTATTTTGGCATTGTCTATTGGTATCGATTTCTTTGGTCATAAAGAAAATAAAGAAATTGGAATCAAATCTGCTTTGCTTTGGTCTGTTTTTTGGATTGCTTTAGCTTTAGGATATTATGCATTCATTTGGGTAGAACATGGTAAAGAGTTTGCCGCGCTTTTCCTAAGTGGCTATGTGTTGGAAAAGAGTCTTTCTGTAGATAACCTAATGGTGTTCATGGCAATTTTTGCAAGCTTTGGAATTAAGAGCACACATCTCCAACATAAGATTCTACTTTGGGGGATTGCAGGAGCCATTGTCTTCCGAGGTATTTTTGTTGCAGCAGGGACCGCTTTGTTTAACCTTCATTGGTCGGTCCAAGTGTTGTTCGGTTTGATTGTAGCTTGGTCTGCCGTGGCTATCATCAAAGGTGGTGACGAAGAAGAGGATATTGATTACTCTAAACATTGGGCTGTTCGTTTAGTAGGTAAAGTTCTGCCTGTGCACAATGCACTAGATGGTGAAAAGTTCATTACCATTAAGAATGGTATTAAATATGCAACTCCTGCTCTTCTTTGTGTGTTTGTTATTGAGCTTACAGATATTGTCTTCTCTTTTGATTCAGTTCCGGCTGTAATCGGTGTGACACAAGAACCTCTGCTAGTTTATTCTGCAATGCTGATGGCTGTTCTTGGTTTACGTGCACTTTTCTTTGTGTTAAGTGTAGCTGTGAAATATCTGGTTCACTTAGAGAAAGCTGTTGCTGTGGTTCTGGTGTTTGTCGGTGCTAAACTTATGTATCACCCGTTCGGTGAAACACTTCATGCCAAGTGGTCATTCCTCCCGCATGATATTTCCCCTAACGTAAGTCTGATGATTGTTCTGGGCACATTAGCTCTTGGTGTTATTGCAAGCTTTATCTTTCCTGAAAAAGAAGAAGCCACTGTTTAATAGATAAGCCTCCTTCGGGAGGCTATTTTATAGGAGAGACTTATGAGTAATTTTGATGAAATTCAAGAACTTGTTTGGGATTTATCTGGTAGTGTGGATTACATTTCAGATTATCTTTCAAAAGTTTACCCTGGGGTAAGCGTTATGATTGTGACCAAAGATCCAATTAATTTGCCTCCTAATGTTGTAGCTTGTTGTGGAAGTGGTTCAGGAGAAGTAGAGCCTGTATCTCGTTGGGAATTAACTAAAGCTGTTTCAAAACGAAACGGTGAAGTTTTGAATATTGATATCGAACAAATATGGACTTCTCCAGCAGCCAAATGGAACGATCCAAATGGTTGGGATTTGTTCTTCTGGGATAATGAAACTGATGATGAGGTATTTTTAAAATGAAATACTTGTTGGTTGTGTTTGAAAATATCTGTTTTGCAATAGGGTTGTTTGTTGTAATTTTTGTATTGACAAGCGTAATCAACGGCAGTAAAGTGAGTTTATACCGAGATGGAGAGCAACTTTATTGCTTCTCTGGAGATTTCAAACACAGATGTATTAATAGCCAAAACGAGGAAAGCAAATATGAAAAAACTAGCCCTGATTTTAATTGGTTGTATCTTTTTAACAGCTTGCGAGGATGAAACAAATCCTGCACAATACCAACAACCTCCTCAACAATACGCTCAACAAGGATCTGACGGAGATACAACTATTATCAACAATGGTGGCGGTTCTAGTAGTAGCGGTGTTGGTGAGTTTGCTACAGGTATGTTGTTAGGGCATATGATGAGTGGTGGTAGTAATCGTAGCAGTGGGGATTATAACGATAACAGAACGATTATTAATAAGCATTATAATACACCTAAACCGAAAACTAATTTTTATGGTAAGCCTAAACAAGAGATAAAAACTTATGAAAAGCCGAGACAAACTTTTAAAACAAATAGTAGCTATACAACTCGTAAATCTTACAATAGCCCTTTAAGTAAAAAAAGTTCATCTCGTAGCAAGCGACGTTAATAAGGAGAAAAACAATGACAATTTCTATTCGTACTTCCATCGTAGGTGTTAAAAGGTTGCCTAATGCTTTGCAAATCACACGCGCTTTGAGGGATACATTCTCTGCTGTGGACGAGCATAAGATGCTTGATAATCTTTCAAATTGGCCCTATTTCCATTATTTTAAAAATGAAGATGACGAGTTTATAGACGCTGTTTCTTATGGTTATGATTTCGGTAAGGAGGTTTCTGCTGAAGAATTTGTAGCTATGGTGTTCCCAAACGGTTTGCCTACTCGCAGTAAACGTAAAAAAGGACCAAAAAACAAGAAACGTGCTACTAATAAAGCTACCATTTTCTTTACTGATGGCACACAATATACGATTAAAGATTTTGAAGAGGTATCTTATACAGCAGGTGGGAATCTTTCTTTCTACACCATCAAAAAACAAAACTCTACGTTCAGCCATGTTTCTAACATGATTGAAATGTTAGTAGAAGATATTGAAAGCGTGGCTGTGTTAGGTATGCATAAAAGCTTTTTAATTACAAATATTTCAGATTTCAGTGCAAGTTTATCTGGCCCTGATTTTGAAGCCACGACCACGCATTTCGCTTTTAAGGTGTAAGTTATGCATACCGAGAGAGACTTGCAACTCTTGTGGTGGGAAGTGATGCAGGAAATAAAAGAAGATTTTCCTGTTTACTACAACATGTTACGTGAAGCAGGATATAAAGCTTGTGTTAGAAACAAAGTTAATAACTCTTTCGGTTGGTGCAACTACCGAGATAAAATTGTTGTTGTAAATTGGCACTTGCATAAGAACTCTACAAGAGATATGATCGTGGATACAATGAAGCACGAAATTGCTCATGCTATTGATGGTTGTATGGGTAAGTTTAGTAGACACGGTGCTCATTGGCAAAAACTGGCAGCAGAATTAGGAGCTAATCCTAAAGCCACTTCCAAAGAGCCGTTGAACCACGAGTATAAATATGTTCTTGTTCTGGTAGATAGGTTTGCGACAAGATGTGTTAGAGGTTATAATCGTAAACCTAATCGCATGTACCCAGGTAAGCAACCTAATATGTGGTTGAAATCAGATAAAGAAGGGACCGAAGGAAAATTATGGTTGTATAAATGGGACGATTGGGTTAAAGTAGCTAAAGAGTACGGTGTTTCACCATATATAAGAGATGCAGAAGAGGAGAATGAAGAATGACAAGTCCATTTTTAAAAGCAGCTACTGGTGGTCAGAAGAAGTCTGAAATGAGTGTATTCGCTGCAACAACAGATGCAAGTAAATCTGTATTTGCTCCAAGTGTGTTAGATGCCAGTCCTGTTTATGCACCAGCAGCACCGCAAGAAGTTCCAGTTTTACCTTCTATGACCCGACAAGAGATCGAAGAGATTGGGGCAGAGGCAGGAACAACCTTGCGTTCCTTGAATGCCGAGGTATTAAAACATCAACGTAGTAATCAAGGCGATCAGATGAGTGAACGACTCACAGCTTTGATTAAACAAGCAAAACAACTTGATCCAAACTCTATTAAACAAAGCAAGGGTATTACTAAACTCATTAAAAAAGTTATGGGTATGAAAGAAGACCTGTTTGGGGAGTTTGATAATGTTAATAACCGTATTGAAGAGTTGGTAAAGAACCTTCAAATGGATATTCGCAAAGAAGAAGATTCCTTGGTATATCTTGAAAAGCTACATCAAGCTATTGGACAATATGCTGCAAGTTTGAACCGAGATATGCAGCTTCTAACAGCAACCTATGAAAAAGAAGAACAAGCTTTGGCTGCTCTTCCAGAAGATGCAGTAGAACAGCGACAAGTGATCCGAGATACTTTGGATCTTCTGGAGATTCGTATTGCAGATTTAAAAGCATTGCGCCTACTGTGTGTCCAAATGGGACCGCGTGTACAAGGTATGCAAAAAGTTTCTGCAAGCTTAATGCGATCTGCGCGTAACATAGTAAATAATGTTATTCCTGCTTACTCTGCTAACTTCTCAATGTATATCGAGAGCTTACGTCAAATGAAAGCAGCAGAGACGCAGAATAACGTTCTTGATGAATTTAACCTGGCAATTAAACTGGGTAGCGATCTTGCCACACAGAATCAGATCGAAGCAGCAGCACTGGCTAACCGTCAAGTGTTGGATATTGAAACTCTGCGTCACGATCAGGAAAACTTGGTTAAGATGTTGGAAGAAACTAACCGCATCAATACGGAAGCCCGTGCTGCTCGTGTTGATTATATTAATGAAGTTCAATCTCTGGAAGACGGGATGGTAGCTGCTGTGAAACGAGGGCTTGGTAAATGAGAATCCGTATCTATATAATTGATGAAGACATTGGTGTCCGTTATGATGACGAAAAACGATTCGCACCGATGGGAGGTATATATCCCCCAAGTGTTCTAGCAGTTTGTCGTGATTGTTATATTTATGAAGGTTGTCGTAACTTCCGTAAATTCGAACTCCTTGCAGATATTGACTTCAATGAGGAGGAAGAGTAATGAAAATATTACGAGTGAATATTGAAACTGCTTGGTGTGGATGCAATGAGGTTGTGGATATCGAAATTGAAGATGATATGTCTCAAGAGGATATAGAAGATCTTGCGCACGAAACCTTTCAGGATTATTGTAATTACGGGTTCCATATTTTAGAGGAGGAAGAAGATGTATAATCCAACAGGTATTTTTTTAAAACTTACAGTAACAGACCCTACTCTTTTCACCAAGTTAGCAAGTGGTGAAGTTTATGAAGTAATGAAAGATGGTGACGGTTGGTGTTATCTTTGTGGCTACTTCCTCTGTGATGCAGAAGAGTTAGAATCCATTGTAACTAAAGGTTTTTATGAAGAACCAGGGTTCCGTGTGGAAACTACGCAGAAACCTGATACCATTACGTTGACTCGACAAGAACTGATCACAATCATTGAAGATGCTTTTATTGATGGCTGGAATACACAAGATAATGACTGGGGTGGACCCGAAGCTTTTCTGGAACATCATAAAGCTTATGGAGAATTTTGTGAAACCACTGTAGCTCTTGATAATCTGAAGGAGGGTTTGTAATGGGTTGTTTTAGCTTTTTGTGCAAAGAATCGGGCAAAGCTGCCCTTTCTACTTCTTTCGACGGATCACCTTGTTATCTCTTTCTTTTGAAGGACGGTGTTGTTATTGAAGAGATGTATGGCAACTATGATAGTTATGGTTGTGTTTTCTCTGGAAAGGAGGATGAAAATGGCGTTCGTGAACGGTTCGAATGGGCTATGGATTGGGGTAAGGTTTGTGATTTAATGCATTCCTCAAATCCAAGGGACGGTATTGCTATGGTGCTGGAAGAGTACTTTACAGGTGAAATCCCTACAGAACAATCTGACGGAGATCCTAACCAAGGTTGGGGTGATGGTGAAGAAGATCCAGATTGTTTTTTTCAGCACAGAAAAGAATAAGTTTAAACGTGTTGACAACCCTTATCACAAAGTGCATAATACTCTCATTGAAACAGAAGATGACAAGATGGAAATTGAAGAAGATGATCCTCTTGTAACACTTCCTATAAGTGAGTTACAAAAGATCACTAAGGAAGCTTACGATTTGGGCTTCAAAATTGGTAGAGGAGGTATGCGTGTTTAGATTCAATATTCAAGAAGAAAAAAGTCAGGATTTACCTATTGCTTTCGAAGATCTTGACGTAGGGGCCACATTCATGTATTATGATGCCTATGAAGACGCAGGGTTGGATACCTACCGTAACTTGGTGTTCATTAAAAATTCCACAAACAGTGCGATCTGTATTAATGGATCACTAGCACAACGAGGCTATACTCATTGCATCCCGCCAGATACAAATATGGTGGAAGTAGATTTAGAAGTTACCAATATTACACTTAAGAAGGAGAAATAATATGTCCGAGAAAATCAGCCTGAAAAAACGTCAAGAAAACCTTGCTTTCTCTCTGAAAAAGAATAAGAACCTGAATGAAGGTAAGATTGTTCTTCGTGTAGCATGTGCTCTAGATATTTCTGGTAGTATGCATGGTCTATATTCTAGTGGGGTAGTGAGTGATTTTGTAGGTAAACTGCTTCCTTTTGGTATGCTGTTCGACGATAATCAACAAATTGATATGTGGGCCTTCAATACGAGTTCCCAAGAGCTTACTCCAGCAACAGCAGATGTTTACGATGACTATGTTGGTAAATGTATGCGTAATGTTCGTATCGGAGGTGGAACAAATTACGCCCCTGTAATGGCGGATATCTACGATGAGTATTTTGGCACTGTTACCAAATATATTACCACTAAACAAGTGGTACAAGAGGAGGCTCCAAAGAAAGGCTTCTTTAATCGTCTGCTTGGTAAAACTGAAACAGTGTCTGTAGAGCGTGAAAAAGTTGTAGCTGTATCTGAACCAGGTGCTGACGTTACCCCTGGTGTTGTATTCTTCCAGACGGATGGTGAGAATGGTGATCCTAGTGCTGTTCGTCGTCTTATTGAAGAGAATAAGAATAAACCTATTTATTGGTTCATGGTTGGCGTTGGTAATGAGAAGTTTGGCTTCCTGAAAGAACTGGCAAATGCTTATGATAATGTTGGTTTTATTGGCATTAAAGATTTAGACTTGACAGATTCAGAGCTTTATGACAAACTCTTATCTGAAGAGTTCGGAGAGTGGGTTGTTAAAGTAGGTGCTAAAAAATGATCGACGAGCTTGCCTCTCAAGTCATAGAAAATTATTGGCGCGAGAGAGAAGCTTTCATTATGCGCAGTCTCAAAGAGTATTTCATTGGGACTGTGCGAATGGAAGATATTGTAAGTAGAGTAGAGATTCATGTATGGCCTGATTATGAAGAATGGGTTGACAAAGAAAATGAAAATGCTATAATTCTTCGTATATACAAACCGGAGATAACATTAGGAGGAAGAAGTGTTAAACTTCGAAATTGATGAGCAAAAAGTAAATAAACGATGCCTTACCATTAAAGATTTGGATGTAGGAGATACTTTCGTCTATGAAAATGCATTTGACGAAAATGGTTTAGACCTTAGTGAAATCATTGTTTATTTAAAAGTAGATGATGGGGAAAATGATTATTCTGCTGTAGAACTAAACCATCATGCACAATTAGTATCAATCCAAAACACATCTAAGCTTTTGGAAGTAGAATTGACTGTAACTGGTATTACACTTAAATAATAGAGGAGACAAAAGATGACTGATAAAATTTCCCTGAAAAAAGGCTCTAGCGAAAAAATTTCCCTGAAGAAAGTTGCTCCGGCTCTGAAAGAACTGCGCCTGGAATTCTCTTGGAAATCTGATTCTAAACTGGATCTGGATGTAAGTGCACTGGTTTGTCGTCACAACGCCGCTGGCAATCCTGAAATGCTGTCTGCACGTCATCTGGTTTGCTATGCTAACAAGTTTGATCCTGAACGTTCTACCTTCGCTGGTGACGATGTTCGTGATGGAACTGGCAGCATGGAGCAGATTGATATTACTCTGGCTAAAATCTCTCCTGATGCACAAGAGATTGCCTTTGTTCTGACCATTGATGATGATACAGGTCTGAAACGTTTTGGTCATGCTTCTGAAGGTATGCTTAAAATCTTCGACTCCGAGCGCAATGTGGAAATTCTGGATTTTGACTTCTTGGCCCCTGAAGTAGCTGGCAACACAATCTGCCACGTGGCTTCCTTGGTTCGTGAAGATGGGGAATGGAAGCTGAAAGCATATGGTGTAGGTAAAGCTGGTCTGGATATTTGTGATGTGGTGATGGCCTTCGGTGGTAAAAAAGAATGGTATGAATGTCCATAATAATTAACAAATGATTTTGAGGGGGAGAAATCCCCCTCTTGCAATAAAGCCTCTATCGTGTTATACTAGAAATTCGTTAACTTAAAAAGGAGGCAAAATTTGCTGATAAAAAACTTTGTAACAGTTGCGTTACTATCCTTAACTGCTTTTACATTTACACCTGTTGTGGCGAAAGCCGAAGCTGCAAACGTAAAAACCGCTAAAGTAGTTCACAAATGTACAAAGCAATATAATGATAAAATTCTATTAGCTTGTGCAATTTACGCAGAAGGTCGCGGTCTGGGTAAAAAAGGAATGAATGCCGTTGGGAATGTGGTAATCAACAGAAGAAATGATACCTACTTCCCTAACACAGTCAGAGGAGTCTTGTTCCAGAAAGGGCAATTCTCATATGCGAAAACTTTTAACGTAACAGAGAAAGATAAGTGGCAGGAAGCAAAAGCAATAGCGGAGCGTTTACTTTATTTAGAGAAACATTTTCCTGAATTGCGGTCTGTTTTAGATGTTACTAAAGGTGCTCTATACTTCAAGAAACGGAATATAAGGACACACTGGGAGCGTGATATGCGTCTTGTTTATCGAGATAAAGTGCATGGTTTCTATCTACCAAAGGGGAGTTAAAATGCAAGAAGATAATACTGTTGTTGTAGCAAGTTACCTGGTTGTCGGTCTTACCGAAGAGGACGTATACTACACCCGTAAGCATTTGGAAGCATACGCTACTTTGTTTATGGAAGATGAAAAGGATGTAGATAAATATAGCATTGATATGATCAACGACAGTATTTATCCTTGTATGGTTCTTAAAGTAGATGCTGTGTTGTGGGAGCGTTTTGCAAGGACTCATGATGCTGTAGAATGCTCCGCAGTAATGTCTCAAAACAACATTTTAGGGGAGATTCATTGATGGGAGAAGTCATTGAAGTCAATTTTCGCACTAAACAGAAAGTGCAAAAATATGTCGTTATTAAAAACATTTGCGTTGTCTGCTTCAATACAGTAATATACGACTCACGACGCGGAGAAAACGAAAATGAACCTTACATTGAAATTTCTAAGAACAAAGGTCAATGTATTTGTAAGAACTGTGCAGTAGCTATTAAGGAGGTTGTAAATGAAAACGCTTGGGACCAATGAAACTGGCGAAATCTCTCTTCAAGAAGTGACAAACGACAAACTGATTAAGCTACGAGACGTAGCTCGTGACCATCTTCAAGAATCTTTTAAAGAATACATGGAAGCACGAGATCGTGTCATCCAAATCCAACAGGAAATGATTAAACGCGGGATTGTAGCCGACAGTTAATATAACGGAGGGGAGAATGATTTATTATATTACTCCCTATCTGACAGGAAATATCGGCAAGGCTATCAATGAAGCCATTGCCGTTCTTCCAGATGATAGTTGGGTGTGTTTAAGAGATACCGATACAATGTTCCTCCTACCTGATCAACCATCCATGTTGGAAGATCTTATTATGTCGAACCCACCTTTTGATGTAATAGGTGCAACTTGTAACAGGTTAGGTAGTGGTTATCAGCTTTTCTCTAACCAAATTAACGATGATCCAGATATTCTAAACCATATAGAATATGCTAAGATTGCAAGAGAATATCATAAAGTGAGTGTTGAAGAAGTTCCTTTCGGAACACCTCTGGCAGGTTTCTTTTTGCTTTTTAGAAAATCATTGTGGAATGAAATTCCTTTCGAAGAAAAATCTATCCAATTCGACCTAATTTTCTCTCGCACTTTACATGAAAAAGGAAAGAGGTTAGGATTGATGCGGGGAATGTATCTGTTTCACATTTACAGATTAGGTCAAACAAATCCTCAACGGTCTATACATCATTTATTACACTGTCATGATCACAGTAAAACTATTTAGGAGAGAAAATGGAAAATATTAAAATCGGAGTGGGTGTTATCACTGTAGGTGTCCGTCCACTTAAAGACTATCTTGTAACAGATCCACATGCAGATTTTCGAGTATTCAACGATCCAGATCGTAAAGGTGTAGCTTACGCCAGGAATGAACTTATGCACCAGTTTTATGAAGAAGGTTATGATTATTGGTTTATTTTTGACGACGATTGTTACCCAATCATGGAGGGATGGGAAACATATTTTGTAGATCAAGCTGTCTCTGGAGGATGGGATTTCTTTGGTATGCCGGAGTATTTCAAAGATAAAGTTGTTGGGAGTAAAGGAGAAGTTATTCTCTGGGAACTTGCAATGTGTCAATTTGCAATGTATTCTCGTGCCGTTGTTGAGAAGATGGGTTATTTCCGCCCTTACACTCACGGCTATGGTTTTGAAGATGCTGAATGGGTACACCGTTTGAAAGCTGCTGGTTTGAATCAGGGTATTCAGGCAATACCTTGTCCACTTCGTATCATGGCTTATATCCACCCAGACGATGTTTTTGGAAACAATCCTATGCCTTTTGCTAATCTGACAAAAGAAGAGAAAGAAGCTGCTATTGGCATTAACTGGGAAGAATATAAAGCGTCTTTAGAAGATATTAAAAATGGGAAAATCCGAATTTCTTATGAGGAGGCACTGGCACATGTCAAATAAAAAATGGACTAAACTGAAAATTGATGCAAAACCTCACAGTGGTTGTGATTATCATCGTATTGTGATACCATTTAACAACAATAATTTTCAGCCTAAGAAAGATGTTGTCGTGTTTAACCGTATTCATTCTAAAGGGGCAGAATACGTTCTGTCCCTGAAACGTCAAGGTGTTAAGATTGTTGTAGATTTAGATGATTTCTACCAACTTAATCCAGAACATTATTTAGCAAGTTTATATGAGTCAAACACTCGTGCTATTGTAGCTATGGTTAAGCTTGCCGATGTGGTCATTGTGACCACGGAATATTTGGCATATAAGATCCGTCACTTAAATAGGAATGTTGTTGTAATCCGAAATGCGCTTCCTTTTGATAGCGGACAATTTACTTTGTCAAATGACCGTTCATCTGGTACCCCTATTGTATGGGCTGGAGGTGCTAGTCACGAACCTGATTTACGACTAGTCTCTAACACTTTTGATGATGAACTTCTTACTATTGCGGGGTATGAAGCTTCGCAGAGTATCACAGGGCAAGAGTGGATTAAAATCCGTAGAAATTTACCAAATGCCAAATATAAAGCTGCTGTAAAAGATTTAGATAATTACATGAGTGTTTACGAAAGTCATGCTATTGCTATAGCTCCTTTGGTAGATAATGATTTTAATAATTGTAAAAGTAATCTCAAAATCCTTGAAGCTGGGGCAAAAGGTATTCCGATTGTTTGTTCTAAGGTATTACCTTATTTTAACCCTGTAGATGCTCGCGCTGTTGCTTATGCAGAGAATAAAGCAGAATGGCATTACGAAATTGTTAAGCTTCTTCGAAATCCGAACTATCGGGAAGATCGCGGCTTGTTCTTAGCGGAACATGTTCGAACACATTATAATCTGGCAGATGCAAACGAATTGCGACGCCAGGTTATTGAAAGTTTGTAGGTGAAGTATGGGACAAATAATTCTTGACAATCGTAACGGAATCAATTATAGTGTCTGCGATTTCCATAGGGTAGTGCTGCCTTACTCAAGGCAGTTCTCTTCACAACCTAAACACAACGTTTTCGTTTTTAACGGAGTGCCAACAAAAGGTAAAGAGGGCTTTTTAGCCCTTAAAAACCTAGGCTTTAAAATGGTTATGGATTTGGATGACTCTTTAGTTATTCCAAAAGGACACATGTTAGAAGGTATTTTTGAATCAGGTATTCGTGAACATTTAAAATGGTTTTTAGAGCACAGTGATCTTGTTACAACTACGACACCTGCCTTGCAAGTTGAACTTTCACAATACAATGATAATGTGCACATAATCCCTAATGGACTTCCTTATGATGAAGGTCAATTTGTGTTGACCCGTGATCGCTACTCCAAAACTCCATTAGTCTGGGCTGGAAGTGAAACACATAAACAAGATTTGGCTATCTTGCCCGATTTTGGTAAAGATCTTACAATATGTGGTTTTCGTAGGGATTCTGAAGTTTTAAGTAGTCGTGAATGGTCTGTAATTAGAGAAAATGTAGCACCAACTAGTGTTTATGAAGGTGTAAGACCATATGCCAACTACATGGAATCTTACGATGGTCATCAAATCAGTCTTGCACCATTGGTCGATAACGTGTTTAATAATGCAAAAAGCAATCTTAAAATTCTTGAGGCAGGTGCTAAGGGTTTACCTTTAATCTGCTCTCCTCGTGAGAATTATCATACACAAGAGTTTAAAGATTTGTTATTCTTTGCTGAAACACCTTCCGAGTGGAAAGATATTACGGAATACTTATTAAGTGCTCCCGATGTTTGCATGGAGAAAGGATTAGCATTAGCTAAGTATGTCAGGACTCATTATCACATTGATGTATTGAATGAGCGTCGTAGACTTTTATTTGAGGAGCTATAATGATTAACACTTTTGATTTTGAATACACCACTCGTAACGGGAAAGCCTTAGTTGTGGAGGTGGATTACTATTATGAAGAGCCTAACCCGCTTTCTCGTGAAAGTGATTGGGATTACCACGGAGGGCTTTTAATTGACGGTATTCGTTTTTACGAAGGCTCTACGGAAGTTTTTGAAAAAGATTTAAATGTAACTGTAGCAGAAATTGCTTTCCAATTTAGAAAGCACATGGAAGAACTAGAAGCAGAATATATGATGGAGACTAACGAACCATTTTAACAGGAGAACAAAGTGTCGCACATTATAACTAAATATGGATTTGATGTTGATCTTAGCAAGGAAGGGCATACAGGTTGTCCGCGCTGCATGAAAAATGGCAAGGATCGCTCTCGTAATAACCTGATGGTTTATGGATTAGATTCTAATGGAGAGCATAAAGGTGCTAAGTGCTTTGCGTGTGAATACACTATTCCTAGCGTAGAATGGTTACGAGAAAATGGTGAAGTTTTAGAAGAAGAGGAGGAGATTGTGGGTTCGGAATTTAATAAACAGATTCATCGTAAAATTGTTCAAGAAACATCAACCAACCCACGTGGTTATCGAGGCATTAAAGAAAAAGTTTCATCTTTCTATGGTGTTCGTTATGAATACCGTCAGGAAGGGGATCAGATGGTAGTAGAAAGTTGTTTATATCCAACTACTATCGGTAAAGAATTGGTTGGTTTTAAGCGTCGTATTCATCCTAAAGATTTCAGTAAACCTATTGGTCAAGTAGGTAAAGATGTAGATCTTTTTGGACAAATTCGTTTTGCAGACCGTTCTCATACTGTGGTAATTACAGGTGGTGAACACGATGCTCTGGCAGCTTATCAAATGCTGTCTGAAAACTTGGACAACAAATATGAACTTCCAGCAGTAGTAAGTGGCACAACTGGTGAAACCAGTATGTATAAACAAGTTCAGGCACAATATCCTTTCTTTGAAAAATTTAAGAAGATTATTGTTTGCATGGATAACGACAAAGCAGGTAATGAGGCATTTGAAAATATTGTTAAGGTGCTGCCTCGTAACAAAGTCTATCGTATGCAGATGGATCTTAAGGATGCCAATCAGTATCTGGAAGAAGGTCGTGCAAAAGATTTCGTAAAAGCTTTTTGGAGTGCTCGTCTATACACCCCAGCAGGTGTTTATGCTTCTAATGTCTTGTATGAAGCTGCATTAGAATGCTTGGAATCCAAGATGATTACCTTGCCTCCTTTTATGCGTGTTGCTGCAAATATGCTGGGTGGTGGTTTAGTAGAGGAAGAGATTACAGTTATCCTGGCAAAGACCAGTATCGGTAAAACTTTGATGGTGAACGAGATCACCAAACATATTATCGTTGCACACCCAGAACATACCCTCGGTATTCTGTCATTGGAAGCAACCTATAAGAAATATTCTCGTAACCTGTTGTCCTCTTTCCTGCACATTCCTCTACATAGGAAAACACCGGAAGAGAAATTTCAAATCTTGGAAGAGAATAAAGAAAAAATCCTAGATTTTTACGAAAGAGAAGATGGATCACCACGTTTTTACGTGTGTGATGATCGTGGAGCAGATGTGGAGTCTATCAAAGAAAAAGTTTTGGAGATGATCATCTATTTTGGAGTAACAATTCTTGTTATCGACCCTTATTCTGATTTGCTTTCTGGTATGGATGTTCAAGCCCAGGAAGAGTTAGCAACATGGTTGAAGCGCATCATGAAAGAGTATGCTATAACTATTATCGTCATCTCACACGTTAAGAAATCGGCTAATGGTGGCAATGAACACTTAACAGAGGACGATGCAATGGGTAGTAGTTTCTTGGCTAAAGGTGCTGGTATTACCTTGGCTTTGGAACGAGATAAAGCCGCTGAAGACCCTGTAGAACGCAATACGACTCATTGCTTTATCCTAAAAAACCGTGAGTTCTCGGAAACTGGTCCGGCAGGGCAGTTTTACTATGACATTAGAACTGCAACTCTGCATGACAAAGAGCAGTATTTCAACAATCCTGCTAATTTGCCTACGGATAGCAATTATTAAGGGCTTCGGCCCTTTTATTAAAAATACCTGTTGACAACTTTACGGAAGGGACTTATACTTGTCTCATCAACCAAACAAGAGGAGAAGTAAAAATGCGTATGACAATCGATCTGAATGCAAAAGTTAAAGCTGCTGGTGCTCTGGGTGCTGGTGTTATTAAACACAAACAAGCGTTGGCATTTGCCATCCCACACATGATTGTTGAGGATCATCCTGAAGAGTTTGCTGTAAAAGTTGTTGAGAACAATGTCTCTGTTATTGAACATCTTCCAACTGGACGTTCTTACCGTGTTGTTTCTTCTAAAGGTTTCCGTTTCGATGTAAGCCCTTCTTTCACAAAAGGTGCTGGTCGTAGTAAAGTGGGTATTCTTTCTTACAAATATTATATCGATAAAGTTGCAGATGGTGTTGCATTCTGTCGTGTAAGTGAAGGTAAAGTAGATATCATCTTTAAAAATACTAAAAACATGGTTATTTCTGATGATGGTAAAGTTGACCTCACTATTGAGTTCGCTAACAACTAAGGAGGACTATTGAGCAAGTTGAACACACTTGATCAATATTACACTAACCCCGCTTATGCTGGGTTCTTATGTGATAAGATCAAAGAAATTTTTGGAGAGGAAGCTAACTACGTAGAACCATCTGCGGGAGAAGGAGCTTTCTCTTCTTGTTTTAAAAACATAACTTCTTTTGATATTGACCCTAAATTTGAAGATTGTATTGAGGCAGATTTTTTAGCTCAATCTGTTGAGTCTGTTGGTAGTGTAACTGCTTTTGTCGGTAATCCTCCATTTGGAAAAAATGCTAGTCTTGCCATTAAATTCTTTAACCATTGTGCTGAAATGCTCGATAACGAAGGTGGTATTTGTTTTATCTTGCCTCGCACATTTCAAAAAATCTTTTTTGCACACAAACTAAATCCCCACATGCATCTTCTTTACGAAGAAGAATGTCCAAAAGGATCTTTTATTCTTCATGGAGAACCTTGGGATGTTCCTTGTGTATTCCAGATATGGATTAAACGCAATGAGAAGCGTTCTCCTGTTGTTTTAGGAGAGAATCGACTATTCGTATTAGGTAACAGTAAAGACTACGATATAGCAGTTAGGAGAGCGGGAGCAAGTGCAGGTAAAGTGTTATCAGAAGAAGATTCTTTATCTGAAGCATCTACCTATTTTTTAAAAGCCTTGACTTCTGATCTTAAAACGCGTATCATTGAGGCTTACCCGTTACTTAAAGCTGAAGCTAGTAAAACTGCGGGAGTAAGAAGTTTAAGTTTAAAAGAACTTCAGTGGGTTCTGGAGAACATTAGAAAGGAGGAATAGTGAGTAAGTTTACATGGGATATTGAAGCAAGCGGATTGTTGAATAATGACACTATCGATTATTTAGCTAGTCCTTATCGTCTCAAAGACACATTTCAAATGCACTGTATTGTCTTAGAGAACCATGAAACAGGAGAAATAGTAGCTTTCCACGATGGCCCTAAATACATCTTTGATGGGCGTCCTTATGAAGAGTCAGATGGTAAATACACATATGTTCTTAAAGAGTATGTGGCGCAAGATTACACGCATTTTCAACTAAAAGATTTCCCAGACTTTATTAATCATGAAGGTTATTTTAAAGATAAGCCTGAATATCTGGTTGAAATGGCTGTGGCTCACAACGGTATCAACTACGACTGGTTGGCTACAAAACTGTTTTATGGATTAGATTACAGTGTTAAATATAATACGTGGGGCAAAAATAAGGTAAAACTTATTGACTCCTTGATTTTGAGTAAAGTGCTAAACCCAGATCGAAAGATTGAGGGAAAATCAGGACATAGCTTGGCAGCACTTTCTCGAAAAGCAGGTGGTGATGTAAAAATAGATTTCCGTAAAGAGATTCCAGAAGAAGATCGATTTAAGACTTTTGCTGCGGATATGCTTTATTACTGTATCTATGACAACAAAGCCAATACGAGCGTATATAACTACCTTATGGAAGAATGGGGTGATTATGATAAATGGGAAGGTCCATTTGAACTTGAACAACGTGTAGCAGACATTATCACGCGCCAGGAACACCGTGGGTTTGCTTTTAACATGAAGCAAGCAGAAGAGAACCTTGCTTTTTTGGATGCAGAAATGGAGCGTCTTCGTTTACTCGTTGAGCCTATTTTGCCACCTAAACCAGCAACAAAAGGTTATCTTAAGGCTTTTATTCCACCTAAGTTGCAAATTAAAAAGAACTTAGAGCCAACTAACCATATGATCAATTTTGCTAAGAAACATGATGGTCATTTGGAAGAGAGGGATGGAGATTGGTGGTTAGTGATGTTGGGGAAAGAGTGGAAACTGCCAGTTGCAGCAGATGAGCCTTTATGTGATCCTCACATCCCTGCAACATTAAACGATACAACCCATATTAAAAACTGGCTTGTAGGATTAGGTTGGGTACCGTCTGAATATAAAGATAAAGACTTAACTCTTAAATCTGGCACCAAGATTAAAAAGAGCGAGGAAGAACTTCAGAAAGGTATTCGAGCTTACGTTGAGCAAACTCTATCTTCTAATTTTTGTCAGGATCGTTGTGATCATCTGGAGTGCACACCGGAAACCTTGGAAAGGAAGATTCAAGAGCGTATAGCAAAAGGTAAAGGTCGCGGTCTTAAAGTATTGACTAACCCATGTTTTACCAAAGGTCAGGAAAAAGAAATCTGTCCTAACCTGCAAGCTTTGGGTGAGAAATTTCCTTATGCTACTCAGATTGTAGAATACTTAACGTATAAGCATCGTAGGAACTCTATTTTAGGTGGCGGTGCTGATTGGGAAGAAGATGAAGAAGATCAAGAATACGATAAAGGTTTCTTAGCCGCAGTAAGGGCGGATGGGCGTATTCCTACACCAGCCGCTACATGTGATGCTGCAACCTCTCGTATGAAGCATAGATCTGTAGCCAATATCCCTCGTGTCACATCTTTGTTTGGATGGGAGATGCGTAACTTGTTTGGTGTAGAAGTTCCTAAATACTTCCAGATCGGTTATGACTTCGACTCTTTGGAAGCAAAGATTGAGTCGCATTATTGTTGGCGCTACGAACCGGAGCCTCATGAATACTGTAACGCTCTCTTGTTAGAGAAGCCTAACGATGTTCATACCATGATGGCAAAACGTATTACAGATACTATTGGGCGTAAGTTTGAACGTAGTCCGGCGAAATCTGTTAAATACGGGATCACTTATGGTGCACAAGCAGACAAGGTTGCTAAAACAATTGGTAGCGATAAATACACAGGGCAACTGGTGTTCGATGCTTTCTGGGAAGCTGCATTCCCACTGGCGCGTCTTAAAGAACGTTTAAACGATTTCTGGGTTAAGACTGGTAAACAGTATGTTTTGGGTATTGACGGTCGTAAGGTTCCTACTCGTTCTGCTCACGCGATTCTTAACTCTCTGTTCCAAAGTGGTGGGGTTATCTGTGCTAAAC
>JAEZZU010000160.1 GCA_023418355.1 Pseudomonadota bacterium
TGTCGTATCTGGCAGCGCTGGCCGCTTGTGCAAGCGGCCCGGCGTGCGGGTGTCGGTGCCCGGTGAGTGATGGGAGATGTGCGTTATTGCCTGTGTAATGCAGCTGCTCGCGCAGCAAGGCAAGAGGCAAATTATCACACGGTCTCCGTTTTCCTTCAATAGCAGGGGCTTTATTCAGCCGTCACAGGCGCCAGCGCCAGAAAATGCGCGCGATAGTGGGCCAGCTCGTCAATCGACTCCAGCACATCGGCCAGCGCCGTGTGGCGCTGCGCCTTCTTGAAGCTGCTGACCACCTCAGGCTTCCAGCGCCTGGCCAGCTCCTTGAGGGTGCTCACATCCACATTGCGGTAGTGGAGATAGCTCTCCAGCTTGGGCATGTAGCGCGCCAGAAAACGGCGGTCCTGGCCAATGCTGTTGCCACACAGTGGCACCTTGCCCTTGGGGATGTATTTGCTCAGAAAAGCAATCAGCGCAGCTTCCGCCTGGGCCTCAGTCACTTCAGAGGCTTTGACGCGCTCAATCAGACCGCTGCGGCCGTGCGTGCCCTTGTTCCATGCATCCATGCCATTGAGCAGCTCATCGCTCTGGTGAATGGCAAACACCGGCCCCTCCACGCGAATGTCAAGCTGGGCATTGGTCACGACCACCGCAATTTCAATGATGCGGTCATGTTCGGGGTTCAGCCCCGTCATTTCACAGTCCAGCCACACCAGGTTCAGGTCAGACTTGGGCAACACAGGGGTTTCAGGGGAAGATGCAAGAGACATCCGCAAATTGTCGCCTACACTCGCGGCACATGCCGACAACAAATTCGCTTTCCCCCTCGATGTTATTGACTCTGGCCTTCGCTGCGGCCCTGGTGCTGCAGCTGCTGGTGCAGATCTGGCTCAATGCCCGCCAGGTGCGCCATGTGGCGCAGCACCGCCATGCTGTTCCGGCTGTTTTTGCCCCCTTTATTTCCCTGCAGGCCCACCAGAAGGCCGCGGACTACACCCTGGCCAAGGCACGGCTCGGCCTGGCTCACATGGCCTGGGGCACACTGATCTTGCTCGGCTGGACGCTGCTGGGCGGTCTGAACACCCTCAATGAACTGCTGCTGCAGGCCATGGAACCCGGCATGCTGCAGCAACTGGTGCTGCTCGCCAGTTTTGCACTGATCTCCGGCCTGCTGGATCTGCCGTTTTCCTACTACCAGACCTTTGTGCTGGAAGCACGCTTTGGCTTTAACAAGAGCACACGTGGCATCTGGCTGGGTGACCTGCTCAAGTCCAGCCTGCTGGCCGCTGTGATCGGCCTGCCCATTGCCTGGGTGATTCTGTGGTTCATGGCAGCCACAGGCAGCCTGTGGTGGCTGTGGGCATGGTGCATTTGGACGGGCTTTCAGCTGCTGCTGATGTGGATTTTCCCCAGCTTCATCGCCCCGCTGTTCAACAAGTTCGAGCCGCTGGCCGATGAATCGCTCAAGTCCCGCGTCACGCAGCTGATGCAGCGCTGCGGCTTTGCGGCCAAGGGCCTTTTCGTCATGGACGGCAGCCGCCGCTCGGCCCATGCCAATGCCTATTTCACGGGCTTTGGCCACTCCAAGCGCGTAGTGTTTTATGACACCCTGCTCAAGCAGCTCAATGCTGACGAGGTGGAAGCCGTGCTCGCCCATGAACTGGGTCACTTCAAGCACAAGCACATCCTCAAGCGCATGCTGGGCATGTTTGCGCTGAGCCTGGCTGGCTTTGCCCTGCTTGGCTGGCTGTCGCAGCAGGTCTGGTTCTTCACCGGCCTGGGCGTGCTACCCAGCCCTGCCATGGCCTTCGGTCTACCTTCGCGCGACCATGCACTGGCCCTGCTGCTGTTTGCACTGGCCATGCCGGTCTTTACTTTCTGGGCAGCTCCGCTGACGGCACATTTTTCGCGCCGCGATGAGTTTGAGGCTGACGCCTATGCCATGCAGCAAGCCCAGGGCAGCGCACTGGCCAGCGCCTTGCTCAAGCTGTACAAGGACAACGCCTCCACCCTGACACCCGACCCTGTGTACGCGCGTTACTACTATTCCCACCCCCCCGCCGTGGAGCGCCTGGCACGCATGCCCGCTCCCGCCGCCCCTGAATCCGTGAGTGCCGCATGAGCCGCAGACATAGCAAAGCCGCGGTTGCCTCGGCAGCCGCATCCACCGAAGGCCTGGTTGTAGGCAGCCACGGCCGCCACTGCATCGTAGAAACACCCGACGGGCAACGCCGCATCTGCCACCCCCGTGGCAAGAAAAGCCAGGCCGTGGTGGGCGACCATGTGCTGTGGCAACCCCCTCCTCCCGGTCAGGGCGAAGAAGGCACGATCGAGAAGGTGCTCAATCGCCGCAATCTGCTGTACCGCCAGGACGAAATCCGCACCAAGACCTTTGCCGCCAACATCGACCAGGTGCTGGTGCTGATCGCAGCTGAGCCCGTGTTCTCGGAAAGCCAGCTGGCGCGCGCGCTGATTGCTGCCGAAGATGCTGGCATCACACCCATCATCGCGCTCAACAAGTACGACCTGGAAGAACCCTTCGCCTATGCCTGGCAGCGGCTGGAGGCCTACCGCAGCATCCTGAACGCGGATGGCAGCCCACGCTACCCCATCATCCCGCTGAACCTAACCAGCGACGATCCTGAGCAAAAAGAAGCGCTCATGGATTTGCTGCAGGACAAGCGCACCTTTGTACTGGGCCCATCGGGCGTAGGCAAGAGCACGCTGATCAATCTGCTGGTGCCCGGTGCGCAGGCTGCGACCAACGAAATCTCGCGCGTGCTCAACACCGGCAAGCACACCACCACCACCACCAGCCTGTACTGGATGGACGAGGCGCGCAGCACTGCCATCATTGACTCACCCGGCTTTCAGGAGTTTGGCCTGTACCACATTGCAGCTACAGACCTGCCCAGGTGCATGCCCGACATTGGCGCGCTGGCCGACCAGTGCAAGTTCTACAACTGCACCCACCTGCACGAACCCGGCTGCGCCGTGATGGCCGAGGTGGACAACGAAGGCAGCCCGCACTACATCCACCCCAACCGCTACCGCATCTATGCCGAGCTGTTTGAGGAGCTGAACGCTGGCTTCAAATACTGAAGATCCAGCCCCTAAATAACAAAAAGCCTGCTGTGAAAACAGCAGGCTTTTTTATGCATCAAATATGGCTCCAGCGCTTATGCAGAAAGCCCTGACAGCTATCAAATTAACCCAGCAGATGCGCCAGGCTCAGCAGCGCCAGCAGCAGCATCCACACCACCACGCTGCGCCAGACCAGGCCCACCACGCTGCGCAGGTGACCCACCTCGGCTTCACGCCCTGGCGTCACACCGGGCTCCTGCCAGCTGTCCTCATCGTCATAAATCGGGGCCACGGTCAGGTCTTCGCGCATCTTCAGGCCAGCGCCACCGAGGCGCACATTGATGGCCCCGGCGGTAGCCGCCAGGATCACACCATCGTTATCGTTCGGGAAATACTTGGTGTGGAAACGCCAGCCGTCAATCGCGTCCTCAAAGCTGCCCACCACGGCAAAGGCCATGGCCGTCATGCGCGCGGGCAGCCAGTCAATCACCATCCAGGCCTGCTTGGCCGATTGCTGCAGCCGCTCGCTCACCGGCGCAGCACCCGCAATGGATTTGCGCGACCAGTAGCGCGACAGATACTCGGCCATGCGGTACATCACCGCACCCGCAGGCCCCATGCCCAGCGCCGCCAGCAGAGCAAACCAGAACAGCACGCCAAACACATGGCGGTGGGCGCTGAGCACCGAATACTCAATCACATGGCGCACCACTTCGCTGCGCGGCACTTCAGAGGCGTCGACCTGGCGCCATTCAGCCAGTGCTTCGCGCGCCGCCTGCTCATCGCCATCGTCCAGCGCATCACGGATGCGCGTGAAGTTGTGGCTGAACTGGCGAAAACCCAGCGTCACATACAGCACGGCCACATTCCACAGCATGGCAATGGGCCAGCCCGCCCAGCGCATCAGCAGCCAGTACACCCCGACTGCCAGCAATGCAGGCGGCACCACAGCCAGCCCCCAGGCCACCCAGCCATGGTGTTCTCGCCCCGCATCAAAGTTGCGACGCACGGACACGGACCACGCTCTGGCCCCCGCATGAACGAGGTTATCGCGGGACAGAGGTCGGGCCTGCTCCAGCAGCAAGGCAAGCAAGATGGCGAAGAAGCTCATGGGACTATGATAGCGGCAAGCTCCCGCCGCGCCATGAGACTTATCTGATGTCAGGCAGTCATGAAGCGGTAAAAGTTGCGCAGCATGCCCGCCGTAGCGCCCCAGATATAGCGCTCCTTGCCGCCATCGTCATACGGCATGGAGAACCACTCCCGCTCCATGCCCTGCCACTGCAGGCGGTGCCGATGATGGTTGGCTGGGTCCAGCAAAAAGCGCAGCGGCACCTCAAACACATCAGCCACCTCCTGCGGATTGGGCCGCAGTACGACACGGGGTGAAACCAGCGCCACCACGGGCGTGACGATAAAGGCGGTACCCGTTTCATAGATCGGCAGGCTGCCCAGCACTTCGACAGCGGATGGCTCCAGCCCCACCTCTTCCTGTGCCTCACGCAAGGCGGTCATGACGGGGTCGCGATCTTCGGGGTCCTGCTTGCCACCAGGGAATGCCACCTGCCCGGAATGTGTCGACAGCTGCTGCGTGCGCTGGGTGAGCAGCACGGTCAGCTCTTCACGCTGCACCACAGGCACCAGCACCGATGCAGGCACAGGTGCCCGGTCTGCAAAACGCGCTTCACGACGTACCTCAGGCTGCCACTGTGGAGGCTGGGCAAAGCGTTGACGCAGGGCCTGCGGTGTCATGCTTGCAGCAGCAATAGCGGGCAGGTGTGCATCCGTGCCAATCATGGGCACCTGGCGTGGATCGAAGTTGGGAATACTGGCTGTCAGCGTGCTGGCACGCCGGTTGGGAGAAACGTTGGAAGACAAGTGCCCCTCGATACAGACATAAAAAAACCGCTACAGTGAACTGTAGCGGTTTTTGCCTGAAAAGGCCTCTGCGTATTACTCAGCAGCAGCTTCCACTGTCTTAGCAACGCGCTGGGGCAGCTTTTCCTTGATACGTGCGGACTTACCGCTGCGCTCACGCAGGTAGTACAGCTTGGCACGACGCACGTCACCACGGCGCTTCACTTCGATCTTGGCGATCAGAGGAGAGTAAGTCTGGAATGTACGTTCCACACCTTCGCCGGAGGAGATCTTGCGCACGATGAAAGCGCTGTTCAGACCACGGTTGCGCTTAGCGATCACCACGCCTTCGTAGGCCTGGACACGCTTGCGGTTACCTTCCACCACGTTCACGGACACGATGACGGTGTCACCAGGTGCGAAAGCGGGGATTTCCTTGTTCAGGCGAGCAATTTCTTCTTGCTCCAGAGTTTGGATCAGGTTCATGATTCATCCAAATCGATCTTGTCCGCGCCAGGATTGGCAAGCACCGGGATTGGTGCTATGGCTGCATTCAAACCGTTGCAGCGGCCGGATAGAGGATCGAAGAACCG
>JAEZZU010000172.1 GCA_023418355.1 Pseudomonadota bacterium
ATGTAGAACTCAAAGTAAGTGATAAGGTTTCTGTATAAAATTTGGTCATTAGTAGAATGTAAAACTCAGCACTGTATAACTACTCATTAAAAAACCTTTAATCGCAAAGATTTTTTATTAGAAGTTAGATTAAGTTAACAGTGAATCACTTTATGAACGGGAGAAAAATTCATGTCGCAAACAGTTAAATTAAAAGGTAATGACATCACAGTTAATGGTGTTTTTTTACAAGCAGGTTCAAAAGCTAAGCCCCTTACCCTTGTCACCAAAGATCTCAGCGAAGCAACGCTGGAAACTTATGAAGGTAAAAGAAAAGTTTTAAATATTTTTCCAAGTGTAGACACTGGCGTATGCGCGGCATCAGTTCGCAAATTTAATAAGCTCGCAAACGAGTTGGACAACACGGTTGTGTTATGCATTTCTGCTGACCTGCCTTTCGCACAAGCACGTTTTTGTGGTGCAGAAGGTTTAGATAATGTCGTTATGCTATCTTCTTTCCGTAGTGATTCATTTGCTAATGACTATGGTGTTGCTATCGCTAGTGGTCCATTAAAAGGCTTAAATGCACGTTCCGTTGTTGTCTTAGATGAAAATAATAACGTTATTTATAGCCAATTAGTTTCTGAAACTACTGAAGAACCTGATTACGACAGTGCATTAAACAGCCTTAAATAAGCTTTTTATATCATTTAACTCACTGTAATTAATAATGAAGCGGGAATTTCCCGCTTCATTACTTAATATAAAAACCACACTAATCTACGTGAGCCCAGTACAATGGCTGGTGGTTCTTCGCATTAACAACATTCGCAAATAGCTTATTGCCACTCATTATAGAGATCAAAGTATGAGAAAGCGTACTCAATACTTTTAAGGCTTGATCCTGAGTGACAGGGCAACAAGATGTCAAAATATCAATAATAAGGTCTCGAGGCTTATAACCATTTTTCACCAATGCCTCCCACGTGAAACGATTTTTCTTCGTTAAATATTTTACTGCGGCTTTATTCATCAGATAAAGTTCGGCAGCTGAGGCAGCAGACTCAAACATATCATTTTTATAATGACTCTGGCTCATGTATTCGCGTAGCTTACGATTTACAATGAAATTAATAGTGAATTGGTCCATGGCAACTCCTTGTAGGCTGAAACCCATCAGATGAGATTACGATACCCTAAAACAGTAGCTGTCTTTGTTATATAGCAGGAAAATTCACCAATTAGCAATAGTATTAGTAAGGTTTTGCCATACTAAACACGAGCTAAAAAAGGTACGTCTTTAAAATAACATTGAATTAGTGCCCTATTCTCATAGATTTTACCGACTGTTCGTACTACAGCATCTCGGCAATACTTATTCAAACCGTGGGTCGGTATTGCCGTTGCAATGCCAGAACCACTCAAAAACAAACCTATTGCTGTTAACACATAGGTTATTCTTTTGTTCATTTAAATTAGTTTTGCTCTTTTTTCGTATTGAGACCATATTCTCTTAATTTATTGGCAATTGCCGTATGAGAAATATCCAAGCGTTTAGCTAATTTACGGGTGCTCGGGTAATCACGATACAAGCGCGCTAATACTGACGCTTCATAGCGTTTAGTAATTTCATCTAGCGAACCATTGAGCGAATCTAAAGCCAGTGCGGGAGGATTTACTACATCAGGTAATTGGATATTCTCTGCTTCCAATATATTGCCATTAAGTTGAGTTAACCCTTGATAAAGGGCATTTCTCAGTTGCCTTACATTACCCGGCCAATAATAACTGCTTAAAAATTCGATTAGCGAAGGCGCCAATTTAGGCTCTGCAATATGAAGCTCTTTGGAAAAACTGGCTACAAATGTCTTGGTTAGCGGTAGAATATCTTCTTTACGTTCACGTAATGGAGGGATGGTTAATGTGAGTACATTTAAACGATAATAAAGGTCCTCTCTGAATTTTTTTTCTGCCACCAATTCAGGTAGATTTTTCTGTGTTGCACAAATTACACGGACATTAACCTTAACTTCTCGTTCCTCGCCAACACGCCTAAATGTTCCATCATTTAAAAAACGTAATAACTTAATTTGCATTTGAGGTGACATTTCAGCAATTTCATCAAGCAATACTGTTCCGCCATTTGCTTGTTCAAAAAAACCTTTTTTACCTTCAACTGCATTTGGATACGCCCCTGCTGCATAACCAAATAATTCACTTTCTACGACATCATCCGGCATCGAAGCACAATTTAAACCTAAAAACGGTTCTTTTCCTCGCGCACTATGCAAATGACAAGCTTTCGCTAAGATATCCTTCCCAGTCCCTGTTTCACCAACGAGTAATAATGGCTCATCCAGCATCGCAACACGTTTAGCCCGTTCAACCACATTTGCCATGACAGGGCTAACAGCAATAATTTGTTCAAAACCACTGCCATCTACCTCAATAACTTGTTTACGTTGCTTATCTAAAATTTCAGCCGATTTCAACAGCAACACAGCTCCAGTGCAATGGAGTTTACCATTTTCATCTGCCAAAATAATAGGAGTCACTTGCATCAAATAGTCTTGGCCTTTAATGACGACTTTCTCTGTATAAGCTTCTGGTGACTCTCGTTCAAACCAACGTACCAGCCCTTGGCTACCGACTAACTGAGAAAAGGTTTTTTCTCGAATTTTTGCCTCATCATAACCAAATAATTGCAATGTCATTGGGTTAACCAACTCAATATTTAGCTTATTATCAATGGACAAAACAGGTTCTGGAAATGAGTTTAATAGCGCCCAAACAGCTTTATGCTCTCTTTCTGAAGGCATAAAATAAATTCGGCGAACATCAATAACACCATTGATACGCCGTATTTCTGCCATCAATGTGCTGAATACCTGAAAATCCACAGGTGTAAAATTTAGGTAAATCCTACGTTGAGGAGATATTTCAATACCTTTTAAATCAATATTTTGTAGGACTAAAAGATCAAGTAATTCACGCGTTAAACCGATACGGTCTTGGCAGGTCACTTCGAGGCGCATGGATAGGAACCTTCATCAAAAAAGCCGAGAGAATAAAGGTATTTTAGCCTTAAACATTAAGGGAATACAGTGTTTGTGTCACAAATTGTTGACAGCTTGTAAGCTTCATAGGTATTAACAAATAAAATCACTGCTTTCCTTAATTTTTTAAGGCTTGAAATAACAATAAGCATATTAATCAACAAATGATGCTGCTGAGTGAGTGAAAACTGTCAACTCACTCTGCCAGCGATATTTCTTTACGCTTTATCTTTTTTACTGGGAATAACATTCTTTAATTGGCCAATTAGCTGATGACGAAAATCGGCTAAACGAGGCTTGTTTTCAATCCAAGGTAGTGGTCGGCATAATTCCATCGCCTTAATACCTAAACGTGCAGTTAACAAACCCGCACCAATACCTTGTGCTGCACGTGTTGATAAC
>JAEZZU010000182.1 GCA_023418355.1 Pseudomonadota bacterium
AGATTGAAGACCTGAACGTGCAGTTCACCGGCGGCAAGAAAGTCGTGCAGGCTGTCAGCGGCGTCAGCCTGAGCGTGCGGCGCGGTGAATCCGTGGCGCTGATTGGCGAATCCGGCTCCGGCAAGAGTGTGACGCTGCGCACCCTGCTGCGCCTGCACCCGGAACGCAAGACCGTGATGAAAGGCAAGGTGCAGGTGGCCGGGCATGACGTGCTGCGCATGGACAACAAGGCCTTGTGCAGCTACCGCGGCAAGACCTGCTCCATGATTTTTCAGGACCCGCTGCTGGCCCTGGACCCCGTCTATCCCGTGGGCGCGCAGATTGTGGAAGCCATCCGCCGCCACGAGCCAAAAGTGAGCAAGGCCGAGGCCGAAAAACGTGCCCTGCAGCTGTTTGAGCGCGTGAGCATTCCCAGCCCCGAGCAGCGCCTCAAGGCCTATCCGCATGAAATGTCGGGCGGCATGCGCCAGCGCGCCATGATTGCGCTGGCATTGGCCTGCAACCCGCAGGTGCTGCTGGCGGACGAGCCCACCACGGCGCTGGACGCCACCGTGCAAATTCAGGTCTTGCTGCTGCTGCGCCAGCTGCAGCGTGATCTGGGGCTGGGAGTGATCTTTGTGACGCACGACATTGGCGCCGCCGTGGAAGTGGCCGACCGCATTGCCGTGATGTATGCGGGTCGCATTGTGGAAGAGGGCACGGCCGAGCAGCTGATTCGTTCCCCGCGCCACCCCTACACCATGGCCTTGCTGCAAAGCCGCTCGCACGGTGCCATGGAACGCGGCCAGCCTTTGCAGACCATTCCCGGTGCGCCGCCGGACCTGACGGCCATTCCACCCGGCTGCGCGTTTGCACCACGCTGCCGCTTTGCCACGGAAGGCTGTACCCAGGTACTGCCCGGTGCCATGGAAATCGCCTCCGGCCATCTGGCGCGCTGTATCCATACCGAGACCACGGCGCTGCAAGCACCACAGGTGCTGGCTGCATAAAAAAGAGCGGCTAGCGCTGGTAGGTAAAGGTTTTGAAGTGCTTTTGCATCTGAAACCCAATGAATACCAGCGCTGGCAGCTCTGCTTTTGAGAGTTTGCTTCCCGTCCCTCTGTTGTTTCCCGAAAGTACCTATGCCTTTGCACGACCCCGCCCACGCCTTTGTTCCCTATCCCGATGTGCCTGTGCCCCATGCCAGCACCGGGCCACTGAGCGGCCTGTACTTCGGTGTCAAGGACCTGTTTGACATTGCCGGCTACCCCACGGGCGGCGGCAATCCGCTGATTCTGGCCATGTCCGGCATCAAGACGCAGACCGCCCCCACCGTGCAAAAGCTGCTCGACGCAGGCGCAGCCCTCGCCGGCAAGACCGTGACGGATGAGCTGGCTTTTTCCATGAACGGCAACAACGCCCACTTTGGCGCGCCCATCAACGGCAATGCGCCCGACCGCATCACGGGCGGTTCGTCCTCGGGCTCGGCCTCGGCTGTGTCCAGCCGCCTGTGCGACTTTGCGCTGGGCACCGACACCGGCGGCTCCGTGCGTGCGCCTGCCAGCCACTGCGGTCTGTACGGCATTCGCCCCACGCATGGCCGCGTGAGCCTGCAGTCTGCGCTGGCCCTGTGCCATAGCTTTGACACCTGTGGCTGGTTTGCACGCGATGCCGACACCTTTGCCCGCGTGGGGGAGGTGCTGATGGACGCCGACCCCGCACCGCTGCCCGCCCAGCCCCGCCTGCTGACACCGACCGACATCTGGGGCCTGATCGCCCCTGAAGTGCTGCCCGCCTGGGATGGTGCGCTGGCCAAGGTCAAGGCCGCCTATGGCGAAGCCGCACCGGTGACCGTGGCGCTGGAAAGCTTTAAAACCATGTATTGGGCCTTCCGCTACATCCAGGGCCGCGAAGCCTGGATGACCGATGGCGCCTTTATCGAGCGCTACGCCCCCGTGCTCGGCCCCGGCGTGAAAGACCGCTTTGCCTGGAGCAAGGAAGTGACGGATGCGCAGGTGGTGCAGGCTCAAGCCTTCCGCACGCGCTTTCGCCAGCATCTGGCAGACATGCTGGGCAGCGACGGCGTGCTCGTCATGCCCACCATGCCCGACATCGCACCGCTGCGCACCACGGACGAAGCCGCGCTGGAAACCTACCGCAACAACGCCGTGCAGATGCTGTGCATGGCCGGGCTGTCGGGCTTCCCGCAAATCTCGCTGCCACTGGCCAGCCGCAACGGCGCGCCGCTGGGCCTGTCGCTGCTCGGCCCGGCAGGCAGTGACAAGAGCCTGATTGCCATGGCGCAAAAGATTGCTGCTGCGGCGGCGGTCTGAGTCGGGGGAGTGGTTGTGACAAAAAGGGTCTGGCTGTCTGGGCAGTCAGACCCTTTTCACATCTGCAATGCATGCACATGCCTCGGTGCAGGTAAAAGCAGGTGTAGTTTTTTTGAATGAAATGTGGCTCTAGCACAGATGCAGCAAGCGCTAGCAGCTATGAATTTAGTTTTCACTCCCTCTCCCGCTTGCGGGAGAGGGCTGGGGTGAGGGGGTATTAAGCACCTTCCCCCGCTGGGGGAAGGCAGGGATGGGGTCGTGGTCGCTGGCATTCATCAATGCCCGTGTGCGCAGTCAACCCCTCATAAGTGCAGCTGCAAGCCTGCAGGCATGGCCTGCACCTCACAGTCCACCTGGGCAGCGCGGCGCTCAATCACTGCAAAGTCGCCACTTTCCACTGCCAGCAGCGCATGGTGCCAGGTGCCCGGCGCCAGCGTCACACCCTGTCGGCCATTGGTGATAAAGGCCTGCAGGGCTTCAGCATGGCAGTGCGAACCGGCGGCAGCCACCACCAGCACAAAGCGCTGCGTGCCCAGTGGAATAAAAGTCTGGCTGCCCAGCGTGTGGCGTTCCATCTCGCCAATGTTCAGCGGAAAGGTCCGTGCCTGCGCACGAAACAGCGCCAGCATGGGCGTGCCGCCCTGTGCGGTCAGCTGCAGATCGGGAATCAGGTCATAGCGCACGGCATTGCCGCTGTTGATGGTGCTGCGTGGCACGGTGGCCGCCGTAGCGGCATCAAATGCAATCACTTGCCCAAAGGGCGCAAAGGCGGCAGCCGTCAGTGGCTGCACTTTCAAACTTGGCATGTTCATGTGCGGCGGTGCATGCAAGCGCAGTGCCAAATGTCGGTGGCATGGCCTGCGCCTGCATACACTTGCAGGGTTCAAACTTTGTGAGCACATCCATGGAACTGCGACAGTTGCGCTACTTTGTGCGCGTGGTGGAACTGGGCTCCATGAGCCGCGCGGCCATGGACCTGAATATGGTGCAGTCTGCGCTGAGCCAGCAGATCAGCCGGCTGGAGAGCGAGCTCAGCACTCGCCTGCTGCAACGCACCAGCAAGGGCACAGTGCCCACGGAAGCCGGTATTGCCTTTTTTCACGAAGCCCAGCTCACCCTGCGCCATGCAGACCAGGCCATCCAGGCCGCGCAAAAGGCGCGGTTGTCTGGCGCGGTGAGTATCGGCCTGTCACCCACCATTGCCTCGGTGCTGGGCCTGCCGTTGATGCAGGCCATGCGCGAGCGCTACCCCGCCGTGCATCTGCACATGGTCTCTGCCCTGTCCGGGCATCTGGCCAGTTTGCTCAATGCCCGCCAGCTGGACCTGGCCATCCTGTTCGACGCCCAGGGCGCACGCCGCTGGAGTGTGATGCCGCTGCTGGAAGAAAAGCTGTTTCTGATCCAGTCACGCCAGCAGCCCGTGTGCAAGCCCGCACCCGCCAAGACGCTGGCAGATCTGGAAAGCGTGCCCCTGATTCTTCCGTCCTGCAGCCACGGCCTGCGCAACGCCATCGTCACCGCCGCTAACCAGTCGGGCCTGCAGCTGGACATTGCGCTGGAAATTGACGGGCTGCCGCTGCTCATGGAAGCCGTCAAAGCCGGTATGGGTGCCACGGTGCAGCCTTGGTCTGCGGTGAAGCTGCACCATGATGCTGAGGCACATTTTCAGTGGTCCGAGATTTGCCACACCCAGGTACGCCGCCCGGCCACGCTGTGCAGTCTGTCAGAGGATGAACTCTCACCCGCCGCATTGGCGGCACGGGTGGTGCTGCTGGACTGTGTGCGGCAACTGGTGGGGAGTGGGGCTTGGGCGGGGGCGACGCTGGTGGGGTGAACTGCTGAAGGTGTAAGCGCCACAGACATGCGTTGACCTGGCAAGATAGCGCCATGGTGCAAAGCAATCAAAACAGCGATTGGACAAACGAAGAAATTACCGCCGTGGTTCGCTCTTATCTCGACATGCTGTCGTTGGAGCTGGCTGGACAGCGGTACAGCAAAACGGACTTTCGAAACTTGCTGCTTGAACAACTTCAAGGCAAACGCTCCAAAGGCTCCATCGAGTTCAAGCACTGCAACATCAGTGCAGTGATGGAGTTACTTGGATACCCCTCGATTCAAGGCTACAAGCCGCGATCTAATTTTCAAAAGAGCTTGGTGGACGAAGTTATCCAACAGGTCAACAGATATTCTTCTTTAGATCAGATTGTTCAATCGGCGGTGACGCAGCCTGCACAGGTGCCATTGCTGCTCAGTTTTGATGACATCTCTCAGGATGCGCCGCAAAAAAGTCTCCGTGTCGCTGAACCTTTGGCACAGTATGTGGCCGTACATCCTTCCAAGCGTGACTTCCTCGCGCAAGAAGCACGTAACCAGTCTTTGGGGTTAGCTGGAGAGCGTTTTGTTGTTGCGTATGAGCGTTGGAAGTTGGAGCAGCACGGCTTGCATGGATTAGTGAAGAAAGTGGAGCATGTCTCGCAAACTCAGGGCGATGGTCTGGGATTTGATGTGCGGTCTTTTGATCTGGATGGTCGTGAGCAACTGATTGAGGTGAAGACCACCAGCTTTGCCAAAGAAACGCCATTTTTCTTGACGCACAACGAGCTGAAAGTTTCACAAGCAGAGCCCAAAAAGTACCACCTTCGCCGGGTGTATAGCTTTCGTACCCAACCCCGTTTCTTCACATTGCAAGGCGATATCAGCCAGCACTGCTGTTTGGATCCAGTGACTTATCG
>JAEZZU010000192.1 GCA_023418355.1 Pseudomonadota bacterium
TGAACAAGGAAAGCTGCCAGAAGCTGGCAGCCTGCTTCATGGACCACACGGCGCACAAGCACTACCTGGCGCTGGCGCGCGGCTGGCTGCCTGATGAGGTGGATGTGGACTACGCCCTCAAGCCCGAGGATGCACCGGAAGATGCCCCCGCACAGCCTGCGCAGACCACGTTGCGCTGCCTGGCCCATCTGGAGTGGCCCGAGGCCTATGACCCGCGCCACCCCGGCACGCGGGTGTCGCTGGTGGAAGCACTACCCAAGACCGGCCGCCGCCACCAGATTCGCCGCCACCTCAAGCACGAATCCCACCCCATCATTGGCGACGCCACCCACGGCAAGGGGCCGCTGAACCGCTGGTGGGCCGAACGCATCGGCCTGCATCGCCTGTGGCTGCACGCGCATGCGCTGAGCATTCCCCACCCTCGCACGGGCGAAATCATGCATTTCTGTGCCGACTGGCGCACCCTGGGCCACGTGCCCGAAGTGCAGCAGTGGCAACAGCTGCTGGCCCTGCCCGGCTGGCAGGCCACGGCGCGTGGGCTGCCAGACAGCTGCGGCATCACACTGCCCGGCAAACAGGCTTTGTAAAAAACATAGCTGCCTGCGCACAAAACAAAAGGGTTTCAGATAGATAAGTATCTGAAACCCTTTATTCATCGGCGCTATTAGCTATTAAATTCAAGCTTTCTTGGGCTTGATCCACTTGCCTTCTTCGTCAAACTCCAGCAGCGGCGCGGCCACGAATTCGTAGGTCGCGTTCGGGTCAGCCTTGAGCTCGCCCGAGAGCAGATCCAGCAGACGCTCGTTGTCCATCTTGAAGCCGCAGGCCTGGGCATGGCCGCCGCCGCCAAAGCTCTCGGCCAGCGGAATGCAGTTGAATTCCGAGCGCGAACGCAGCCCCACCTTCACCCCCTTGGTGCCGGCATGCCACATCAGCGCAAAGCTGCCGCTCTGGCGCGAGAGGATGTCACCCACCTGGCTGTGGAACACGCCGGGGCTGTTGACCATCAGGCCCTGAAAGCCGTTGAAGGTCAGCACCTGCGCGCCATTCGCAATGTCTTCGCACAGGCTCTGGAACTTCTCGTCCATCGCGCCGCCACGCGCCATGAAGGCGGTTTCCTGCTCGGGCGTGAAGGCGGCAATCTCGGCCCAGCGCTCGAAGGTGCGGGGCTCCATGTCCAGCGCAGCGAGGAAAGGTGCGCTTTCTGCAAACTCCCACTTCCAGATGTCGCGGTCTTCGATGTACTTGATCAGACCGGGCACGGGCTTTTCAGGGTGGAAGAACTCCCAGGCCAGCTTGGCACCGGACTTGTTCATGTCAAAGTGCACCACGCCACAGTTGCACTGGTAGCCCTCCAGCTTTTCGGCCGCGCTCTTGTGGTGGTCCAGCACCACCAGCTTGCTGACCTTGGCCTCAATGGCAGCCAGCAGCTCGGGGCCAAAGGCAAAGTCCATCACATAGACCGCGCGGCCATCGAGTTCGCCCAGGTCTTCCACCGTCTGAATTTCGCCGTGGTCCAGACCGCGGTACTCGGCCTTGTCCCCAAAGTACAGCCACGCAGCCAGCGCCGCGCCAAAGCCGTCTGCGCAGCGACGGCCGTGGTAGAGGATGAAAGGGCGCTCATCGTTTTCCAGCGATGGCTGCACCAGCAATTGCAAAGGAAGAATGTTTTTTCTCATGTTGCCGCCATTGTCGCTGCGCCGTGGCGCTTGCGCACAGCACAAGGCTTTCGCTGTCAGACGCCGCAGCACTTGCATGCAAGTTTGGAATGTTTCAATTTCACTGCCTCATGCCAGCCTTGCATGAAATACCCACAACAAACCAATAAAAATCAATAGCTTGAAGAGCACACTTATAAAACACCTGCATGAATTTGTACGTTTACTTACATTCCGTCTGCACAGACAGTTTTCGCAGGCCGCCCCATAATGACTTCATCCTCATATCAGTGACTGGTGCACGAAGCTGTACCCGCCACCCCAACTGATGACTACCGCGAACGACATCACCCCATATCTGGGAAAACTGCTCAGTTTCCGTCATGACATGCATGCGAACCCTGAGCTTCGCTATGAAGAACACCGCACGGCGGACAAGATTGCGGCCTACCTGAACGCGCTGGGCCTGCCCGTTCACCGCGGCCTGGGCAAGACAGGCATCGTGGCCACCATCTACGGCAAGGGCCACTCCAAAGACAACCCCGGCCGCAGCATCGGCATCCGTGCCGACATGGACGCCCTGCCCGTGCAGGAAACTACGGGCGCACCGCACGCCAGCTGCGTCCCCGGCAAGATGCACGCCTGCGGCCACGACGGCCACACCACCATGCTGCTGGGCGCTGCCACCCTGCTCGCAAAGAACCCCGACTTTGATGGCACCGTCCACCTGATCTTCCAGCCTGCGGAAGAAGGTGGTGCTGGCGCCAGGGCCATGATGGAAGACGGCCTGTTCAAGCTCTTCCCCTGCGACGCCGTATTTGCGCTGCACAACTGGCCATCGCTGCCCCAGGGCCAGATGGCTGTGCGCGTCGGCCCCATCATGGCATCGACCATGCGCTTTGAAATCCGCGTACGCGGCAAGGGCGGTCACGCAGCCATGCCCCACAAGACGCTGGACCCCATCCCAGTCGCCTGCGCCATCGTCAGCCAGCTGCAGACCCTGGTCTCGCGCGGCGTAGACCCGCTGGACAGCGCCGTGCTGACCATTGGCAAGATCGAAGGCGGCACGGTGGAAAACATCATCCCCGACGAAGCAGCCATCTACGGCACGGTGCGCACGCTCAAGAAGTCCACGCAGGAATACATGAGCGAGGGCCTCAAGCGCATCTCCAGCCACGTGGCTGCAGCCCATATGTGCGAGGCCACCTACATCCACAAGCCTGGCTACCCCAACACCACCAACACCGCCAACGAAGCCAAGTTCATGGCGCAAGTCATGGCCGAGATGGTGGGCACCGACAATGCCTTCCCCGACATTGAACCTGCCATGACCGCCGAAGACTTTGGCTTCATGCTCGAAGAAGTGCCCGGCGCCTATGGCTGGATCGGCAATGGTCGCAACGGCCAGCCCGGTGTGGGTCTGCACAATCCTGGCTACGACTTTAACGACGACAATATCGAGCTGGGATCGCGCTTCTGGAACCAGCTGGCACGCCGCTGGTTCGAGCAGGCACGCTGATAGCGCGCCAAGCGCCACGCTGTCCAACCGCACCCCAGGTGCGGTTTTTTTGTTTCTGGATTCACCATGACTACTGCAAGCCCTCTGACACGTCGCACCCTTTTGCTGGCAGGCGCTGGCATCGCTGCCTGCGGCCTGAGCACACTCAGCCACGCCACCACCCCATGGCCCAGCAAGCCCATCCGCATGATCGTGCCCTACCCTGCCGGTGGCGTGAACGACGTGGTCGCCCGCATGTTTGGCGACCTCATGGCCCAGAGCCTGGGCCAGCCCTTTGTGGTGGAAAACAAGCCCGGTGCAGGCGGCACCATTGGCATTGCCGAACTGGCCAAGGCCAGCGATGCCCACACCTTTGCCTTTGCGGCCATCAGCCCGCTGACGCTCAACCCCTATCTGATGTCGGTGACCTATGAGCCGCTGCAGGACATCCAGCCCGTGGCCAGCGTGATGTATTCGCCCGTACTGGTGCTGGCGACCTCAGCCTTTGCCGGCAAGACGCTGGACGATGTACTGGCGCAGGCCCGCACGGGCAAGGGTGTGAGCGTGGCCACCTCGGGCTACGGCACCCTGGCCCACATCATGGTGGAGCAGCTGATCCGCGCCACCGGCGGCAATTTTGTGCATGTGCCCTACAAAGGCGGCAGCCAGCTGATCACCGACGCCGCAGGCGCGCAGTTTGACCTGCTGCTGGCCAATCCTTTCGCGCCCATCAACGCCCTCATCGAGCAAGGCAAGCTGCGCGTGCTGGCCACCACCGGCCCCGCACGCCCTGCCACCTACCCCCAGCTGCCTACGCTGGGCGAGCGCGGTTTTGACAAGGCCAATCTGGTGTCCATGTTCGGTTTCTATGCACCCAGCAACACACCGCCCGAGGTGGTGCAGCGCTTCAATCAGGAAGTGCAGCGCATTCTGGCTACCAGCGACATGCAGGAGCGCCTGCGCAAGCTGGACAACACGCCCCGCCCCATGAGCGTGGAAGACTTCACGGCCGCCATTCGCCGTGACTACGCACTCAATGGTGTGCTGATTGAAAAGGCGGGTATCAAGGCCCAGTAAGCCTTGCACCACGCATCAGGGCAGCCCACCTGCGCAGCCCTGGTGCGCACAGCGCGCTTACCAGCGCTTGACGCCTTTTTTCTTGGCCGCGGCGATGGCTTCTTTCTTGGCGGCGCGCTCGGCGTCAGCAATGGCGGCAGCGGCGGCCCACTGTTCAAACTCGGCCGGTGTTTCCAGCGTGATGCGGCCCAGCATGTGGGTGCGGTAATCGGTAATCACCACCTCGGCTGCCTTTTGCGTGTTCACGCGGCCACCACTCATCACGCAGCCACGCTTGCGGCCAATGGCTTCAAGCAGCTCATGGTCCGGCATGCTGGCAATCTGCCCCACCGACAGGCCCAGCTTGTAGCGCTCGTTCAGGTTCTGGGCGTAGTGCTTTTGCAAAATCAAGAGCAGCTCCAGCGCCACCAGCTCTTCGTCATAGGCATTGCGGCCAATCGAGCCGGATGCTGCCAGATTGAAGCCGCTTTGCTCGATCGAAATGCGTGGCCACAGCATGCCGGGGGTGTCCCAGAGGTAGAAGTCGTGATCGAGCACGATGCGCTGCTCGTCCTTGGTCACGCCAGCTTCGTCAGCCGCCTTGGCCTGCTTCTTGCCCGTCATGGTGTTGATCAGCGTGGACTTGCCCACATTGGGCACGCCACAGATCAGCACGCGCATGGGCTTGGCCATGCCACCGCGGTTGGGAGCGAGCTGGCGGCACACTTCCACCAGACGGCGTGCTGGGGCAATTTCCTGCGCGTCCATGGCAATGGCGCGGGTGTCAGGCTGGGCGTTGTACCAGTCCAGCCACAGCTGGGTCTTGGCGGGGTCGGCCACGTCCTGCTTGTTGAGCAGCTTCATGCGCGGCTTGTGGCCGGTAAGTTCCTGCAGCAGCGGGTTAAAGCTGGAGCCGGGAATGCGCGCGTCCAGCACCTCAATGACCACGTCAATGTCTTTGACGCGCTCCTCGATGAGCCTGCGCGTGGAGTTCATGTGACCGGGAAACCATTGGATTGCCATGGACGTGCTTTCTCTTTTTTCGAATAAATGCTTGAGGGCGCAAGGATAATCGCAAGCTGTTATCTCGTCACAGCCGCTTCATCATGACCACCCAACACCCCAAGTCATCGCGCTCCCCACTCAACAACGACATGCTGGTGCGTGGCGTCATCCTGGTGCTGATCGGGCTGGTGCTGCTGATTGCGCCGCACTTCATGGCCGCATCCCCCACGCGAGAGCTGTTTGTGCATGCGCGCATTCCCGCCTGGTTTGCGCTGGTGCTGGGCGCGGCCTTCATGGGCCAGTATGCGCTGCGCCGCCGCAAGGACGGTCAGAAAAATCAATAAAAATAGCTGCCAGCGCTTGTATCTGCTGGGTTTCAGATAGTTTTTACCTTGAAACCCAGATTTGACAAGCGCAAGCAGCTATCTTTTATGCATCTGGCTTTTATGCACCTGACAGCGGCTCAACCCAGCGCTGCCGGGTCCATATAGCGCTGGCGCCATGCTTCAAAGCTGCCGGTGTCAGCCGCTTCCAGCGCCTTCTGCGCCGCCAGCGAATCTGCAGCCATCTGTGCGTAGTGCTGCTGCTGGGCCTCGCTCCAGGGCAAGGTCAGCAGATGCTCGCGCGCCCACAGAGACTGCGCCAGACCAAAGCGCTCAAAGCTGCTGTGGTGCTGGCTGCGGATCTGCTCCAGCACACGGGCCGAAGGCGTGCTGTCTGGCTGCTGCACACGCTGCCGTGCCTCGGCCAGCGCCTGGCTGTAGGCATCGGTGTGGTGCAAGGCATCGAGCATGGCCGCCAGCGGCTGGCAACCATCGAGCACCTGCCGGGCCCAGTCGCTCAGCAGCACTTCCTGCGTGCCGCACTGCAGCTTCAGGCCGGGTTCACGGCCACGCTCGGCCACCAGATGCTGGTTGCGCTTGATGGCTTCAATTTCTTCGGGCGAATCTTCAGGACTGTCGCTGAGCAGGCAATGCAGCAGGAACACGTCCAGCATGCGCATGGTGGAGGCGTTGATGCCCAGCGGCTCGAACGGGTCGATGTCCATCAGGCGCACTTCCACATACTCCACCCCGCGCTCGCGCAGGGCGTGCAGGGGGCGCTCTCCGCTCTTGGTCGTGCGCTTGGGGCGGATGGTGCCGTAGAACTCGTTTTCAATCTGCAGCAGGCTGGTGCCCAGCTGGTTGTAGTCCCCACCGGGGTTGCGAATGCCCAGCTGCTCATACGCAGGATAAGGCTGGGTCAGTGCCTGGTGCAGGGAGTTGGCATAGCCTTCCAGCCCGTTGTAGCTGACCTTGATCTGCGCCTGCGCATCGCTCTGATAGCCCAGACGGCCCATGCGCAGCGAAGTGGCATAAGGCAGGTGCAGCGTCTTTTGCGCAGCGTCCAGCGGCTGCAGGCGGTGCTCGCGCCCTTCCACAAAGCAGCGGCCCAGTGCGGGCGAAGCGCCAAACAGGTACAGCAGCACAAAGGCATTGCGGCGGAAGTTGCGAATCAGCGCAAAGTATTCTTCGCTGCTCACACCGGGCATGGACCAGTTGTAGTGAATGCCCGAGATGGTCTGCATGCGGCGGCCATAGCGGTGGCCCAGCCCCATGCGGTACACGCTCTTGGAACGCCCCACATGCGAGTAGCCATAGCGCGCCAGCGGAATGGTTTCATCCGTGGGCAGATGGCAGGGCATGCTGGAGCCCCAGATCATTTCATCCCCCACCTGCGCCATGCTGCGCAAGGTGTACTGGTGCACCTGCTGCAGCTCCTGCAGACAGGATTCCACGCTCTGATGCACGCCCGTGATCAGCTCCAGCTGGGATTCGCTGTAGTCGGTGGTGATATGGGGGTGTGTCAGCGCCGCGCCCAGAGCGACAGGGTGCGGCGTAAGCGCCAACGAGCCCGTCGGCAATACGCGCAAACCTTCTTTTTCAATACCGCGGCGTATGCCTGCAAGGCGTTCGGCTGCGGGAAGGGAGAATGGTTTGGGCGATGAATTCATGCTTGTCAGCGGTTACGGTCAGAAAACGGGGGCGCTACCTTAACACGCAGCTTCCCACATGTTACGAAATCATAGGACGAGGCCGCAGCACACGTTGCAGCGGCCCAGCCATAACCACGCACAAGCTGTGCCGCCCTTGCAGCGGCTTGCAAACAGCGTTTGTAACCGCTAGATAGGGCCAGCCTATGCACGGGTGGCGCCACGTGCGGCCATGGCCTTGCCCACTTCCAGCTGCCCCTGGGCCATGCCGCTTTCTGGCACCAGCGCACTGTCCTGATCCAGCACGGCGTCCAGCTGCTGCGCCAGCTTCTCAGGCGCAGTATCGCCCATGCCCACATACACCCCCTGGGTCAGCGTGATGTGGGCTGCTTCAAAGCTGCCAGCACCTGCACACAAGATAGTGCGCGTTGGCGCCGAAGTGTGCGCCAACACCAGCATGGCAGGCACCACGGCCTTGGGCTTGAGGGCGGCGAGCACCGCCTCGGGCATCAGGCCTTCAGTCATGCGCGTGGCCGCGGTTGGAGCCAGCGCATTCACATGGATGTTGTACTTGGCCCCTTCCAGCGCCAGGGTCTGCATCAGACCCACCAGCGCCATCTTGGCGGCGCCGTAGTTACTCTGGCCAAAGTTGCCATACAGGCCAGAAGACGAGGTCGTCATCACAATGCGGCCATAGTTCTGCGCCTGCATGATGGGCCACACGGCCTTGCAGCAGTGCACCGCCCCCATGAGGTGCACATCCACGACCAGACGGAAATCGTCCAGCTCCATCTTGGCAAAGCTCTTGTCACGCAGGATGCCAGCGTTATTGATCAGGATATCCACACGCCCCCAGGCATCGACAGCCTGCTGCACCATGGCCTGCACGGCGGCAAAGTCTGTCACCGAAGCGCTGTTGGCCATGGCTTCACCCCCCATGGCACGAATCTCATCGACCACCGCCTGCGCTGCAGACACCGAGCCGCCCGAGCCATCCACCGCCCCGCCCAGATCATTGACCAGCACCTTGGCTCCGCGCCTGGCCAAAGCGAGTGCATGCTCTCTTCCCAACCCACCACCTGCGCCAGTGACAATGGCGACCTGCCCCTCAAACGACAAGCTTTGCTGCATGTTGTGTCTCCTTTGTTGCATCTGTACCCGGACACTGTACGCAGCATGCTGCCGTGCAGCATTCACCGATGCGACTGCAGCTTATCCCCGGATATGCAGCACAAGCATGTGGACAAGCTCTGCATGACAGCCAACAACTGCGCTAAGCCCTTGTTTTGCAAGCATGTCCTACAAATGCGTATTTTTTAATCACAGGCGTTTTGCGACTTGTTCTTTGCCCCCAGAAATCTTGAACAATCCTGTGGATAAATCAGATAAACCCACAAAACAACAACAGCAAACCATTGTTTTTATTTGAAATAAATCAAACTGATCATTTTTTAATCAAATTCACCAACATGTAACATTTACGCAATCCGGCATTTGCCGCGCCCCCAGAAAATCACAGTTGCCCCCAATTCTTCTGAACAACCATGTGGATAAGCCTGTCTAAAGTCCTGCAAGGCCGCACAAGTGCTTGATCTGCAAGGCACGCAGGTAGAGTGCACATTTTTTAAGCACCCGCTGCAAGCCTCGGCGCTGCATCAGATCGAGCGACAATGGCGCCCTGCCTGACTGACGACAAGGAGCACCATGACCCCCTCAGACACCCCGCCGCTGTACACCCTCTACATCGAACCCAACGGTGAACAGTGCGACGCATGGGCCACAGACACACTGCTGGACGCCATGGAAATGGGGGGGCTGCAGTGGCCCAGCTCCTGCCGCAATGGCACCTGCCGCACCTGTCTGGGGCAGATCAAGCAAGGCTCCGTGCATTACAAAATTGAGTGGCCCGGGCTCACGCCCGAAGAAAAAGCCGAGGGCTGCGTGCTGCCCTGCGTGGCTTATCCCAATGGCGATGTCACGCTGCAAGCCCCTGACAGCTAGTCCATTCGCATCCATTCCCTGCAGACATGCTGCAAAGCACTAAAATGCGGGTTTCCATTCAATAAGACCGCGCACCATCCGGCGCCGGCCAGCAAGCGACGGTAACGTCTGCACATACGTTCTTTGGAAGCATGCACTTCGCATGCAGGGCTGACCGCCCGTACCAAGGCCGTGCAGCCGGCTACCGAGACAGGTTATCCAAGGAACGACACCATGAACGCCCCCCTCACTCCCGCGCCCATCTCGCCGGTGGAAGACATCATTGCGGACATCCGCGCAGGCCGCATGGTCATTCTGGTGGATGAAGAAGATCGTGAAAACGAAGGGGATCTGGTGCTGGCTTCCGACCATGTCTCTGCAGAAGCCATCAACTTCATGGCCAAGTACGGGCGCGGCCTGATCTGCCTGACGCTGACCCGCGAACGCTGTGAATATCTGAAGCTGCCCCCCATGGCAGCGCGCAACGGCACCGTCTACAGCACGGCCTTCACCGTCTCTATCGAAGCAGCCGAAGGCGTGACCACCGGCATTTCTGCCGCCGACCGCGCCCACACCATCAAGACCGCCGTTGCCAAGAACGCCCAGCCCACCGACCTGGTGCAGCCTGGCCACGTCTTCCCTCTGCAGGCGGTGGATGGCGGCGTGCTGATCCGCGCAGGCCACACCGAAGCGGGCTGTGATCTGGCAGCCCTCGCAGGCTGCACACCCTCGGCCGTGATCTGCGAGATCATGAAGGACGACGGCACCATGGCCCGCCTGCCTGACCTGCAGCTGTTTGCTGCCGAGCACGGCCTGAAGATCGGCACCATTGCCGACCTGATCCAGTACCGCAGCCGCACCGAGTCGCTGCTGGAAAAAGTAGGCTCGCGCACCCTGAATACCCACTGGGGCGAATTCACCGCCCACATCTTCCAGGACAAACCCAGCCACTCCGTGCACATGGCACTGGTCAAGGGCAGCTGGGATGCCAACACCGACGTGGCCGTGCGCGTGCACGAGCCCCTGTCGGTGCTGGACGCGCTGGAAGTCGGTCGCTCCATGCACTCCTGGGGTCTGGACAACAGCCTGGAATACATCAGCGCCCGCGGCCAGGGCGTGGCCGTGCTGCTCAACTGCGGCGAAAGCGCTGAACAGCTGCTGACACAGTTCGAAGGCAAGGCACGCGCTGCACAGGCCCCTGAGCGCGGCCGCATGGACCTGCGCACCTACGGCATTGGCGCACAGATTCTGCGCGAGTGCGGCGTACACAAGATGCAACTGCTGGGCCGCCCACGCCGCATGCCCAGCATGGCCGGTTACGGCCTGGAAATTACTGGCTATATCACAAAGAAATAAGAGACATGCTGCACGCAGAAAAAGGCACTGCCCAACAACTCAACGGTCAGGGACTGCGCATTGG
>JAEZZU010000219.1 GCA_023418355.1 Pseudomonadota bacterium
ATCAGTCACTAAATGAATTCGGTAATATTTATTTTTCTAGTTATCAGCAAGATTATTGGAACCGTTCGGGTAAAGAACGCTCATTAAATGCAGGTTATAACAAAAGCTTTGATGGGATCACTTATAACTTTAATTACAGTTATTCTGATAGTGCTTATCAACGTAAAGCTGATAATTACTTCTCTTTTTCAGTTTCTATTCCACTTAATAATACATCCGGCAATTACACATCGATAAATAGTAGTATTACAGCGGATAACAGCGGCAATGCAGACGCAATGATGGGAGTAAGTGGTACTCTTGGTGAAAAAAATAATATTAATTACGCTGTTCAGCAGTCATATGGAAATAAAGAAACTCGTGGTAGTGGAAATGCCTCGGCATCTTATCGAGGAAGTTACGGTGTTGCTAATGCGGCCTATGGCTATGATAGATATTCACAGCGAGCAAACTATGGTTTAACAGGGGCGATTGTTGCTCATCCATATGGTATCACTTTAGCCCAGCCTATCTATGATTCTTTCGCGATTATTCGAGCTCCGGGTGCGGAAAATGTGCAAGTTTTAAATCGAGCTAATATTTCAACCGATTCTCGAGGTTACGCAATTGTGCCTTATCTCAACCCTTATACTAAAAATGAAATATCCCTCAACATTGACTCTTTACCTGAAAATGTTGAATTAAAAACCAATACAGTTAATGCGGTACCAACAAAAGGTGCCGCAATTTTGGCAAGCTACCAAACTCATGTCGGTTACCGATTATTATTTAATGTTACTCATAATGGAAAACCAGTGCCTTTCGGTGCAATGGCCCAATTCGCTCAAAGTGATGACCAAAATATGAGCTCAGGTATTGTCGGTGATAATGGTGATGTGTATCTCAGTGGGATGCCAGAGCAAGGGCGACTACAAATTAAATGGGGTAAAAACCAAGAAGATCAGTGTGTTGCCGAATATAAATTAACTGCTGAACAATTGAAGCATCATTTACCCATATTGCCCGTCAACTGCCAATAAAATAGGTTTTGAATATGAATATAAAACAAATTATTGCTTTGGTTGGTATTACCTTGTTTTCATTTAACGCGCTCAGTGTCGGGCAGTTTCGTATCAATTTAGGGGATTTAGAAATTGATACGGCAACTCATAAACTTCCCCGTGAAGCGATATTGGGTAATGGTTGGAAGCAATTTGAGTCTACAGGGAATCAAGAATTATGTGTTGCTGAAGGGCCGGGAAACTTTAATTTTACTCCTCAAGTAAATAGCCAACCCGTAGGAATGGTGATTAATGATGGCTCAGGGAGTTACCCCGTTTTTAGCACTGGCATTAATGGCGTGGGTTATGTCATGGCATTAAGGCAAAAAGGAACGAGCCAATGGTATCCATTAACAGGAAATAATAGCGAAATTAGTGCCATTGATGGCTCATCATCGCTACAACTTGAAACACGAATGATGTATGTCAAAACCGTTCAAGGAGATATTGAAGGAACGGATAAGGCTGTTACACATTTTAATCCAGTCAAAGTGCAATGCAGTGGTGATATGAATTGGATCTCATCAGTAGGGGAAATATTGCCTGCATCAACATTGATTTCATGGGCACAACGCACTTGTGCAGTTTCATCAGTTCGACAATCGGTCGACCTCGGCGTCCATGACATCGCTAAAGTTCGCTCGTTAAATATAGGAGATACCTTTGGCCATGCTCAACAGTCGATTACGATTAACTGCCCTGCCATCATGTCTGTAGCCTACACCGTAGCTGATAACTTGCATCCAAGTAATATAAATACAGATATTATTTATTTAGAAAATGAAAGCGAAAACCCTGGGTTTGCGGTGCGAGTATACGAAGCGGGTCAATCTTCCCCATTGAAATTAGGAGGAGACCGTACCTTATCCAACAATTATGTCTATTCCTTGCTGGATAAAGCAAGTCTGAGCCCCATTGTCACAAAAACATTTGAATTCAGATATGTCAAAACATCAAATGAAGTGAAGGCAACTCATGGTAATGCACAGGTTACGGTTACCCTTGTGTATAAATAATCAAGGGTCATTATTTATGAAACATAATTTAAATCTATTTGTACTGTTTTTTATATCTCTAATGCCAATGAATGTGATGGCTGTGGATGCCTATATCAAGGTGAATTTCACAGGTTCGATTAAAGGTGAAACGTGTAGCATATCTTCTGCTGCGCAAGGTGTTGATTTAGGAATGTGGTTTTTAGAAGGTGATGGAAGCAACTTCCCTCGTAACTCAGTGACGGATTGGGTGGAATTTGATTTGGTTTTTAATTGTTCAACAGTAAATCGACAAGTGAGTGGCGCCTTAGAAGGAACTCCTGCTGCACTAGATAGAAAGCTATTTGAGTTGGATCAGACTGAAGGTTCAGCGAGCGGAATGGCAATTCAAGTTGAAGCTTATTCACCCGAGCGCAAACGTTGGGAAGCGAAAAATGCAAATGAAGTCAGCACCTTAATTAGTGCGGCTGGGACAGCCTCAGGAACTAATACAGTTCAATTGCGTGCGCGCTATAAGCAATTAGCAAATAGCGCAACACCAGGTACGGCAAATGCCTCTATTACATTCGTTGTACGAAATAATTAAGGGGAAGCAATGAATAAAAAAACTCAATATGCAATTCATTGCTTTGTAATAATGACATCATTATTTTCTTTTAAATCATTCGGTTATGATGCCGTTTTTAATATTACAGGACGAGTATCTTCTAATACTTGCTCCGTCCAATCATCAAGAATACAAAATGTTCATCTTGGTGATTATACTATTGGCCAGTCTGGCTTTGGTAGTGGTGTCAACACGCAAAGCAAAGATGTGAGATGGCAGATTGATTTTGATTGCGATAAAGACACTAAAATTAATATTGCTCTTCAAGGACGTCAATATTCAGGTTCTAACACAGTTCTAGATATAGATAACTCTTCTGATAGAGCCAGAGGTGTTGGAATAAGAATAGAATACAGTAATGACCGAACGCTGTGGTATAGGATGGGAATAGGTGGCCGTGGTACTTTGGTTTCCCCGTCAAATGTTGACGGAAAACTATCGATATACTTTAACTCGTATTATATACAAATGGAAAAAACGATTCTTCCAGGTAAAGCCAATGCGACTATGGACGTAGAAGTGACTTACGAATAATAGAAAAACGCCCTACTGTGGCGCTCAGCACACTGCTAAACCTATTATGTGTGGTGACAACAAGAAGGACCGCTAAACGCGGCTCTTCTTTATAAGGTCACCAAATATTATTCTTCAAGTAACGTTACATGACCAATATAAGGCAGATGACGATATTGTTGAGCGTAGTCGATACCGTAACCCACCACAAATTTGTCTTCAATAGAATAACCAATCCACTCAACAGGAACCTGCACTTCGCGACGTGAAGGTTTATCCAGTAATGTACAAATAGCGACAGATTTAGGGCCACGTAATTCGAAAATTTCACGAACTTTATTTAAAGTATTACCAGAGTCGATAATATCTTCGACGATTAATACGTGTTTATCACGGATATCTTCGTCCAAATCTTTGACAATTTTAACATCACGGCTCGATGTCATCGCATTGCCATAACTTGAAACAGTCATAAAATCGACTTCATGAGGAACATCAATCTTACGGCATAAATCAGCCATAAAAATAAATGAACCTTTCAGCAAGCCAACAAGGACTAATTCACCATCAAGCTTTTGATAATGAGCACTAATTTTATCAGCTAATTCACTAATTCGTTGAGCAATCTCTTCTTCAGAGATCATCACTTCAAGGGTATGTTTCATCTTCTATTACGCATCTATGGGAATGGAAAGCACGTAATTTTAACTAGTTAGGCATAATATTGATGGCGTTATTGCAACGAATACCACGCTAGATCGTTCTTTGGTTCAAGGGATAAATCATTGT
>JAEZZU010000280.1 GCA_023418355.1 Pseudomonadota bacterium
GCCATGGGCCACCTCGTCCACCAGCCGGTACAGCGAACGGCTGACCAGCGTCATTTTGCGCTCGCCCTGGGTGTTTTCGTACACAATTTCCTCCTCGACGATCACCAGCGTGCCGTTGCGCCCTTCCTTCTTCTGAATGGAAATGATCTGCTTGCGCGCACGAATGGTTTCGCCGCAGTACACGTGGTCGTGGAAGTCGATTTTCTGCCCGCCCCCCATGATCTGCAGGCCGGGCACGTCGGGCCGGCCATCGGGAAGGGTGCCGTCGGCCAGCAGGGCGTCGTCGGCCGGGCCCGCCACCTGGCTGCTGCGCAGCGTCGCCAGGTAATTGGGCTGGGCGATCATGCCGCGCAGGCCGACCGAACGCGCGAAGTCGTCGTCGAAATACACCGGGTCGCGGTCGTCCACCGACAGCGCATAGCGCTGCGTCCAGAGCGGGTCGATGCGCCCCACCTCGAACTCGCTGGCCTGGCCCAGCACCCGGGCCGACCAGTCGTGCAAGTGTTGGTCAAGTGTCGACATGGTTTTCCACCAGTTGTTTTTTCTGCACCTTGCCGCTGGCATTGCGCGGCAGGTCGTCCATGAAAGTGAAAATCTGCGGCACCTTGAAGTAGGCCAGGTGCGCCTCGCAGTGCGCCCGCAAGTCGTCGGCTGCCACCGGAAAGCCCTTGCGCAGCACCACGCAGGCCACCACGGCCTGGTCGCGAATCGGGTCGGGAATACCGATCACGGCAACATCCTGCACCGCCTCATGCCCGATGATCACCTCTTCCACCTCGGCGGCCGAAACGTTCTCGCCCGCGCGCTTGATGACTTCCTTCAGGCGCCCGAAAAAGTACACATTGCCCCGCGCGTCCAGGTAGCCCATGTCGCCCGTATGCAGCCAGCCGCCGTCGAAGGCCTTGCGCGTGGCGTCGTCGTCGCAGTAATAGCCCAGCATCAGGTTGCGCCCGGGCACCCCGCGCACCACAATCTCGCCCACCTGCCCCGGCGGTAGCACCTCGTTGCTTTCATTCACCACCATCACCTCGCGGCCCATGATGGCCCGGCCGATGGACGGGTAGGCTGACGGCGACGCGACGGCATCAAACGTGATGTAGAGCATGGCCTCGGACTGCCCGTAGCCGTTGCGCAGGCGTATGCCGAAACGCTCGTGAAAGCGCCGCACTTCCTCTTCGGAAATATTGATGGCATAGGCCGCGAAGCGAATGTTGTGGGCGCGATCGTATTCGGAAGGCGGCTGGTTCAGCAGCGTGCGGCACAGCATGCCGGACAAACTGCACACCGTGGCGCCGTGGCGCACCAGTTGCTGCATGTAGCGGCTGGCGCTGTAGCGTTCGCCCAGAATCACCGTGCTGCCGGCTGTCAGGGCGGAAAGCACCGTGTCCTGGCAGTTGGCGTGGAACAGCGGCTTGTTGTTGAACAGCCTGTCTTCGGGCTGGAAACCGCTGTGCAACGCACTGGAGAGCCCGCACCACAGCATGTTGGCGTGGGTGAGCATGACGCCCTTGGGCCGCGCCGTCGTGCCCGAGGTATACAGAATTTGCGCCAGCTCAGTACTGGAAATGGGCGGCGGCTGGTAGTCGGGCGCACCGGCCAGCAGGCTTTCCAGCACCGGCACGTCGGGCTCGCCATCAGCCTGGCCGCCTTTCACCCGGTTCAGCACCACGCGCGGCGCCTGCGGCAGGTGGCGGCATACCTGGGAAATCAGCGGAAGGTACTGATCTTCGGTAATGACCAGCGACGGTGCGCTGTGCCCGATTTGATAGCTGACCTCGCGGTCGGTCAGGTAAATATTGCCCGGTACCAGCACGGCGCCGGCCAGCGAAATACCGAACCAGATAGGCACGTAATCGGGCGTGTTGCGCAGGAACACGAACACGCGGTCGCCCTTGCGCACGCCAAGCTGCTGCAGCACCGCGGCATAGCGCTGCGAGGCCTCGCGCACCTGCTTGAAACTGTAGTCGCTCACCTCGCCATCGAGGGTTTCATGCACCAGAAACGTCCTGTCGCCATACAGCGCCGTCTGCTCGTCCAGCAGGTCGCGCAGCGAACGATCACCCACGGCATCCATATCAGCCTTCCACCCGAAACCGTGCAATCAGCACACCCACCTCCACATCGTCGCCCTCGGCGCACAGATGCTCGGCCAGCTCGCCGGTCACCGGCGATTCCAGCGGGTGCGTGAACTTCTCGGTTTCCACCTCGGCAATGGCCTCGCCTTCGGCCACGGCATCGCCCGGCTGCTTCAGCCACTTCAGCAAAATCGCCGATTCCGACGTTTCCTCAAACTTGGGCATGGCGAAATCGAAAAATTCGCCCGATGTGTTTTCAGACATGATGGTTCCTTACGAAAGGGTGGACCGAATGGCGCCGGCCAGGGCGTCGTCATCGGGCAAATAGGCCTTGCGGTGCGACAGGTGCACGGGCACCGGGTAATCGGGCGCCCCCACGCGGCGCACCGGCGCCTTCAGGCGGCCGAACAGCGTCTCGTTCAGCTGCGCGGCGATTTCGGCGCCCACGCCGTAGAACAGATGCGCCTCGTGAATGATGACCGCCCGGCCGGTGCGTTCCACCGAGGCCAGCACAGTGTCCATGTCGAGCGGGCGAATGGAACGCAGGTCGACCACTTCCACCTCGATGCCGTCGGCGGCCAGCTTGCCGGCCACTTTTTCGGCCAGCTGCACCATGGCGCCGTAGGCCACCACGGTCACGTCGCGGCCTTCGCGCGCCACCCGGGCCTTGCCCAGCGGCAGGGTAGGTGCGCCGGCGTCGCCGCTAATGCGGTACAGGGCCTTGTGCTCGAAGAACACCACCGGGTTCGGGTCGCGCACCGACGCACGCAGCAGGGCCCGGGCGTCGGCCACTGTGGCGGGGAACACGATTTTCAGGCCCGGCACGTTGGCGATCCAGCTTTCCGGGCTTTGGTCATGGTGCATGCCTGCGCCCGTGGCGCCATAGGGCATGCGCACCACCAGGGGCAGATCCACCTGGCCGCCGGCCGAAAAAATGGCCTTGGCCGCTGTGTTGACGATGTGGTCCATGCCCAGGGTGAGAAAGTCGGAGAACATCAGTTCGGCAATGGGCCGCTTGCCCATCATGGCCATGCCCACGGCGGCGCCCACAATGGCCGATTCGGAAATCGGCGTCTCGATGACGCGGTCGGCGCCGAACTCGTCGAGCAAGCCGCGCGACACAGCGAACGAGCCGCCCAGGCGGCCGACGTCCTGGCCCAGCAGCACGACACTGTCGTCCTGGGCCATCTCTTCCTTCATGGCCAGCGTCAGGGCGGCGCGGTAACGAATATCCGGCATGATCAATGCTCCTTGGCTGCGGAAAACACCAGGTCGGCCAGCCGTGCCGCATCCAGCAAGGGCATCTGCAGGGCTTCTTCCCGGGCCTGGTCAATCAGGGTTTCGACGTCATGGTTCAAGGCGTCCAGGCTCTCGGCCGATACGCCGTGGGTCTCCACCAACAGCCGGCGGGCGGCGTCAATGGGGTCACGGGCGCGCCAGTCGTCCAGGAACTTGGCGTCGCGAAAGTCGGGCAGGCCTTCCACGTGGGGGTGCATGCGGC
>JAEZZU010000313.1 GCA_023418355.1 Pseudomonadota bacterium
CCATGTCTTCATCCTGCCAGAGGATGTCCAGCGGATGGGTGTAGCAGGGGCGGTCAGTAGCTTCAGTCATGGTGGTGGGAGCAGGGCGCAAAGCGCGCAAGTGTAGTGCTGGCGCAGACGTGGAGTCACGCCCTCGCCAAATATGTGCACGGGCAGGGGTAAAAAATCGCGAGAATCACTGTTTTGGTGCGCGAATGCGCTGTTTTGGCGCAAGATCACCGGGGAGTGAGCGCAATCGTGCGGACAAGCATAAGGGAGTGGGGATGTTTCAGGGCGTAGCGGCTTCGGTAGTGGCCTCGTGCATTTTTGGTGGCATTTACTACCTGGCCCCCTTGCTCCAGCCGCTGACGGGGGAACAGATCTTTGGCTGGCGCATGCTCATGACCATCCCGTTCACGACGGCATGGCTGTGTTACAGCGGTCAGGGCAAGGCTGTCTTGGCGCTGCTGCAGCGGGCGCGTGAGCACTGGCCGTTTGCGCTGATGCTGCTGCTGTCTTCGCTGCTGGCCGGTGTGCAGCTGTGGCTCTTCATGTGGGCGCCGCTGCATGGGCATGCGCTGCCGGTGTCGCTGGGCTATTTTGTGCTGCCGCTGGCCATGGTGCTGGCGGGGCGTCTGGTGTTTCAGGAGCGGCTCACGCCCTGGCAGGCGGCCGCCTCGGCGCTGGCAGGCTGTGGCATGGCCTGGGAGCTGTGGCGCGCAGGCGGTGTGGCCTGGTCCACCTGGGTGGTGGTCATTGGCTACCCCGCCTACTTTGTGCTGCGCCGCAAGCTCAATACCAACAGCTTTGCGGGCCACTGGCTGGATGTGCTGCTCATGCTGCCCGTGTGCGCATGGTTTGCGTGGGGGGATGCATCGGCCGGCTACACAGGCTGGCAGGCGGTGACGCAGACAGCGCCGCTGCACGCGCTGGTGCCTTTGCTGGGCGTGCTCAGCGCGGTGGCGCTGGCTTTGTACATGACGGCCAGCCGTCTGCTGCCGCTGGGGCTGTTCGGGCTGCTGTCCTATGTGGAGCCTTTGCTGCTGGTGGTGGCTGCCTTGTTGATGGGCGAGCGTGTGCAGCCCGGGCAGGAGCTCATGTACATGCTGATTGGTGCGGGCGTGGCCATGCTGGTGCTCGAAGGCGCCATGCAGCTGCGCAGACAGGCAGAGATGCGCGCGCAGGCTTCAGGCAGTAATGCCTGAAGCGGCGCAAGAACAGGTGGCGGCAGAGACGAACGCTGCCGCCGGAATTGGTGATTTGGAAAAAGGAACTTGGTCTATGACGACAAAGCAGGCGAACCCGATCCGCATTGGCGTGGTCGGTTATGGCAATTTGGGCCGCGGCGTGGAAAGCGCTGTGGCCAAGAACTCCGACATGGTGGTCGCAGGCATCTACACCCGCCGCGATCCTGCGCAGCTCAAGCCGCTGTTTGAGGGCACACCTGTGTTCTCCATGGCAGATCTGGATAGCCATGCCGACCGCATCGACGTGCTGGTGCTGTGCGGTGGCTCCAAGGACGACCTGCCAGTGCAGTCGCCCGCGCTGGCTGCCAAGTTCTGCATCGTGGACAGCTTTGACACCCACGCACGCATTCCCGAGCACTTTGCCGCTGTGGACGCTGCAGCCCAGGCTGGCCAGACCACAGCCCTGATTTCCGCTGGCTGGGACCCCGGCATGTTCTCCATCAACCGCGTGATGGGCGAAGCCCTGCTGCCCGATGGCGCGACCTACACCTTCTGGGGCAAGGGTCTGAGCCAGGGCCACTCGGATGCCATTCGCCGCATCCCCGGCGTGGCCGGTGGCGTGCAGTACACCATCCCCGTGGAAGCGGCTGTGGAAGCGGTGCGCAGCGGCACACGCCCTGCGCTGACCACGCGCCAGAAGCACGAGCGCCACTGCTACGTAGTGCTGGCCGAAGGTGCAGACGCCGAAGCCGTGCGCCAGGCCATCGTGACCATGCCTCACTACTTTGACGAGTACGACACCACGGTCAACTTCATCAGCGCCGAAGAGCTCAAGGAAAAGCACAGCGCCATGCCCCACGGCGGCTTTGTGATCCGCAGCGGCAATACGTCCGAGCAGAACAAGCAGGTCATCGAATACCGCCTGCAGCTGGACAGCAACCCCGAGTTCACTTCCAGCGTGCTGGTGGCCTACGCCCGTGCCGTGCACCGCATGAAGCAGTGGGGCATGACCGGCGCCAAGACCGTGTTTGATGTGGCACCCGGCTGGCTCTCGCCCAAGAGCGCTGAGCAGCTGCGCAAGGAAGCGCTGTAAGGCACAGCGCCTGTCCGCGCACAGCAAAGCCCGTAGTTCCTGCCGGAGCTGCGGGCTTTTTTATGCATGAAAAATGGCTCCAGAGCAGATGGGTACTGCGCTGCAAGCTATGGAATTAGCCGTCAGAAATTGCTGGTGTGCTGGTTCTGGGCCTGCAGCTGGCGGCTTTGTTCACAGCGGTCAGCCAGCGCCCGCAGATAGCCTTCGGCAAAGAACACATCGTGGTAGGCCGTGCCTTCAAACAGGCGCAGTGGGTGTCGCTCGTTGTCCGTGACCACGGTGTCGCCATGCTGCATGGTGGCGTAGTAGCGCTGGTTCTGTGTGTCGCGGTGCAGCGCAAATTCGGCATTGCGCAGATTGAGTGGACGGCTGTTCTTGCCAGACTTGTCGATGACATGCACGGTGCACATGTCTGCGGGGTCGAGGAACTCCCAGTCATCTCCTACGGTGGAGATGCGGGCCATCTGGCTCAGGGCATCTGCAATCTGGTTGGGGGTAGCTGTTTCGAGATTGATGGCCGTATCCCGCGTGGGGTAGCCCCCGAAACGTTCGTGAAACTCATTGCAGGCAGATAGACATGCACACAAACCCAGGATACCCATACCTCTCAGCACACAGCGCATAACAGTCAGATGTTTCGGAAAGCGAAGAACGGATTCAGACTGCTGAATATGTACGGAGA
>JAEZZU010000010.1 GCA_023418355.1 Pseudomonadota bacterium
AGCGCAGGTCAATGAACTTGACCTCATTCTCCTTCACCATGTTCATCACGTCTGCAACGGTCTTAGCCATCAGGTTCTCCTGGAAAAGCGCTTCATAGAAAGTACGCGGTTAGCAAAGCAGTTTGTATGCCAGCTTGAAGTCGTCCCGTTTGCATGTGTATACATGCATAAGCCCATGAAGTGACGAGCTTCATGGGCTTGGTGGTGATTCACCAAATTGGTGCAATAAACTTTGATTTTCTCAAAGCCTTCTGATTGGCACCATTTTAGTTCGTAAGTGTGCTCTATATTGGTGCAATCACCTATTGGTGTGGTTGAGTGCTCCTATGGGGCAATGCGGCAGTCTTTTGTGCCCCATGGGAGGCAAAGGGTGTTGTTCGTCTCAGTCCAGCAAAGGAATGCGTTCCCAGCCTTCGGGTGTGACGCGCAGGACTTCGGCGCGATGCTGAGCACCATCAATGTGCCAGTCGCTGAGCACAATGCGCATGCGTCCATCGGGCAGCACATGGTCTGCAGGGCGGTGCGTGTGGCCATGAATCAGCCATTGTGCCTGGGCCTGCTGCAGCCATTGGGTGGTCATGGCGGGGTCTGCATCGGCATACGTGGCACCTGACCGCTTGCGCTGTTCGCTTTCGGAGCGGGCAGACTTGCCAATGGCGCGGCGCACAGCCAGTGGCTGGCTCAGCAGCTGTTGCTGCCATGCGGCAGAGCGGCTGAGGGCGCGAAATTGCTGGTACTCCACGTCATCGAGGCACAGCGCGTCGCCATGGCTGAGCAGCATGCGGCGCTGACCCCAGACCAGCACCGTAGGGTCAGCCAGACCCGTCATACCTGTGGCTTGCAGGAAAGCGTCTCCGGCCAGAAAGTCTCGGTTGCCCACCATGAAAAATAAGGAGCGCTCAGCGCTTGCTGCGCTTAGTGTTTCGGCACATTTGGCTTCAAAGCTGCCAGCTTCCAGCAGTGCATCGTCACCCACCCAGACTTCAAAGATATCGCCCAGCAAAAAGATGGCATCTGCCTGGCTGCTGTTCAGATAGTCGCGCCAGGCTTGCACGGTGCCGGGCTCGCCCGGGTCCAGATGCAGGTCGGAAATGAATTCGACCGTGCGCCAGTGCGCAGGAGCGACAAGCTCCGGCATGGCAGGCACGGTCGAAGACATGTCCGTTGGCGGTGTAGCAATGTCCAACGGTGACATGGGTGTGAATTACAGGGCCACGGCCTTGTCGATCACCACGGCGTCAAAAGGCACGTCGTCGTGGAAGCCACGGCGTGTCGTGCGCACCTTCTTGATGGCATCCACCACTTCGGTGCCCTTGACCACCTTGCCGAACACGGCATAGCCCCAGCCTTGAGGTGTGGGGGAGGTGTGGTTCAGGAAGTCGTTGTCCACCACGTTGATGAAGAACTGGGCAGTGGCGCTGTGGGGGTCGCTGGTGCGAGCCATGGCGATGCTGTACTTGTCGTTCTTCAGGCCGTTCTTGCCTTCGTTTTCGATGGGGTCGCTGGTGGGCTTTTGCTTCATGTCAGCCGTGAAGCCGCCGCCTTGGATCATGAAGTTCTTGATCACGCGGTGAAAGATCGTGCCGTCGTAAAAGCCGTTCTTGACGTAGTTCAGGAAGTTTTCCGTGGTCTTGGGTGCGTTCTTGGCATCCAGTTCCAGGGTGATCACGCCTTGGGTAGCGGTGTCGGCCACGTTGATGGTGACGTGTAATTCAACTTGAGGATTGCTCATGAAAAACTTTCAGTAAAAGGGCAGGAAAGCCGGCGATTTGCTTCAGGGCAGAACGCGGGCGGAAACAATGGTGACGGGCACCTTGGGCACATTCTGATGCATGCCCTGGTTGCCAGTGGCTACGGTGCGGATTTTGTCGATCACCGCTTGGCCTTGCACAACCTTGCCAAATACCGCGTAGCCGTGGCCATCCGGATTGGGTGCGTTGAGCATGTCGTTGTTGGCTACGTTGATATAGAACTGCGCCGTGGCCGAGTTCGGGTTGGCTGTGCGCGCCATGGCAATGGTGTAGCGGTCGTTCTTCAGGCCGTTGCGCGCTTCCAGCGGAATGGGGGTGCGTGTGGGCTTTTGCTGCATGTCGGCCGTAAAGCCGCCACCCTGAACCATGAAGCCATCAATCACGCGGTGGAACACGGTGCCGTCGTAGTGCTTGTCGTTCACGTACTGCAGAAAGTTCTCTACGGTCTTGGGGGCCTTGGCGGGTTCCAGCTCCACCACAAAATCGCCCATGCTGGTGTTGAACTGCACGCGGGGTTGCTTGGCAACTTGCGCGCCAGCCATGCTGGTCATGCCTGCAAGCAGCAGGCCGGTGAAGGAAAGGGTCAGGGTTCTGCGGGTCAGTCGCATGGTGATCTCGGTGTATGGGCAAGGCAAAGCCAGCACGTGGCTGGCTGCGTAAAGGGGGGTTATTGCGCAGCAGCTGGCTGCAGCATCTCCGTCAGCGTGCTCAGCTTGAGCTTGAGTGCCCGGTTGTTGGCGTTGAGCTTGATGGAGTTGTTGTAGGACGCATGCGCCAGACGGGCATAGATATCACCCAGGTTCTCATGGGCTACGGCGTAATTCGGGTTGTTGCGCACGGCCATTTCCAGCGCGTCGCGGGCCTTGTTGAGTTCGCCATTGTTGGCGTAAATGACGGCCAGGTTGTTGTAGGGCTCAGGCAGCTCTGGGTATTCCTGAATCAGTGCCTCAAAAGTCGCTGCGGCAGCCTGCAGATCTCCCGCCTTGGATTGGGCCACGCCCTTGAGAAAGCGCATCTGGGGGTCGCGGCTGTTGCTGCTCAGGTACTGATCAGCCTTGGCAATGGCTTCGGCGGTATTGCCTGCCTTGGTCAGGGCGGAGACATCCCCGTACATATCGGCCTGCGCCGAGCCTGCGAGCAAAAAACCAGACACGGCCAGCAGGCGCAGCAAGGAATGTGGGCGGAGGTAAGAAGACATGTGGGTGCTTTCCAGAGGCGAGAAGAGCCCTGCAGTGTGCTGGGCTTATACTCCGGAAGATTGTAGCTGAGGGGTATTGACGCGAAAGCGGTGCAGTACCCCTTGTTGCTTGGGCGTGTAGCCCAGCTGCTGGAGTCGGTCGCCTGACGGCCACTCTCACCCCACTTCCGTTTCTGTCACTCCATGAGTTTGCGTATCTACAACACGCTGTCGCGTGCATTGGAAGCGTTTTCGCCGCTTGAACCCGGACATGTCCGCATGTATGTGTGCGGCATGACGGTTTATGACTTGTGCCACCTGGGCCATGCTCGTTCCATGGTTGCCTTTGACGTGGTGCAACGCTGGCTGCGCGCAAGCGGCTACCGCGTCACCTATGTGCGCAACATCACGGACATTGACGACAAGATCATCAAGCGCGCGGTGGAAAACGGCGAAACCATCCGCAGCCTCACCGATCGCATGATCGACGCCCTGCATCAGGATGCCGATGCGCTGGGCATTGAGCGCCCCACCTTTGAGCCACGCGCTACCGAATACGTGCCACAGATGCTCAAGATGATTGGCGCGCTGCAGGAAAAAGGCTTGGCCTACCAGGCGGGCAATGGCGATGTGAACTTCGCCGTGCGCAAGTTCCCCGGCTACGGCAAGCTCTCGGGCAAGTCGCTGGATGAGCTCAATGCCGGCGAGCGCGTGGCGGTGCAGGATGGCAAGCACGACCCGCTGGACTTTGTGCTGTGGAAATCTTCCAAGCCCGAAGAACCTGCCGATGTCAAATGGGCCAGCCCTTTTGGCGAAGGCCGTCCCGGCTGGCACATTGAGTGCTCGGCCATGGGCTGCGAGATGCTGGGTGAGAGTTTTGACATCCACGGTGGTGGCGCTGACCTGCAGTTCCCCCACCACGAAAACGAAATTGCGCAAAGCGAAGGTGCGACCGGCAAGCAGTTTGCGCAGGTGTGGATGCACAACGGCTTCATCAATGTGGACAACGAGAAGATGTCCAAGTCGCTGGGCAACTTCTTCACCATCCGCGATGTGCTCAAGGAATACGACGCAGAAACCGTGCGTTTCTTTGTCGTGCGCAGCCACTACCGCAGTCCGCTGAATTACTCCAACGTGCACCTGGACGACGCGCGTGGCGCTCTCAAGCGCCTGTACACCGCGCTGAGTCTGGTGGCCCCTGCTGAAGTGGCTATTGACTGGGCAGAACCCCATGC
>JAEZZU010000117.1 GCA_023418355.1 Pseudomonadota bacterium
TGGTGGGGGCTTGAGTGTCAGGTTGCATAGGCAATAAGCATTGGTTAGCCAAGAAATGCCAACCAGTATGGAGGCAACAGCATGCGTCTGTACGTCAGACAAAGTTGTGAAGCCGACGAACAAAAAATAGCTGCCAGCGCTTGAAAAACAAGGGATTCAGACACTTATATACCTAAAACCCTTATTCCATCAGCGCTAGCAGCTCTTTTTTAAATAGCTTTTAATCTCGGTGCCTGATCTCAGCTTTGCCAGGCTTGACCAAAGGCCTGCTCCCAGGCCTGGGCCAGGTCCTGCAGCAAATCCTGCGTGTCTTCCAGGCCAATGCAAAAGCGCACCACAGTGCCAGCCTGCACGCAGCCACGGCCGTTGGCGCGCATGCTGTCAATGTCGTAAGGCATGACCAGACTCATGGGGCCACCCCAGCTGTAGCCCAGCTTGAACAGCTGCAGGCTGTCGCAGAAGCGGTCAATCGCGGCCTGCTCATACTTGGCATCAATCACCACGCTGAAGATGCCTGCCGCAGCGCCTTCCCCTTGCTGGGCAGCACCACACAGCTGCTGCCAGTGTGCATGACCGGGCGCACCATCAAACGCGGGGTGCAGCAGCTGCACGACTGCGCTCTGGCACTGCAGGGCAGCCGCCAGCATGCGGGCAGACTGGTCCTGCGCGTGGTAGCGCAGCGCAATGCTGGGCAGCGAGCGCAGCACGGCTTCTGCATCATTGGCGCCAATGCCAATACCCAGACGCATGTGCGTGAGCTTGATGCGCATGTGCAGCGCCTGGTTCACGGTGATGATGCTGCCCATGAGCACATCGCCACCCCCGCTGGGGTACTTGGTCAGCGCGTGGGCAGAGACATCCACCGCCAGACTGCCGCCATCGGCCAGCAGGTCAAAAGGCTTGAAGGCCAAGCCTGCGCCCCAGGTGTTGTCCAGCACCGTGGTCACGCCGCGTGCGCGGCAGGCCTGCACCAGCGCGATCAGGTCTGGGAACTCCATGCTCACGCTGCCCGGTGCTTCCAGCCACACCAGCTTGGTGGCTGGCGAGATCTTGGCCTGCAGATCAGCCACATCCATGGGGTTGTACCAGGCATGGCGAATGCCCCAGCGCGCCAGTTCGTGCTCGGCAAAGTCTTTGTTGGGGCCATAGGCGTTGTCGGGAATCAGTACCTCGTCCCCGGCCGAGAGCAGGCCCAGCGCCACAGTGCTGATGGCGCACAGGCCGCTGGGCACCAGCAGGCACTGCTTGCCGCCTTCCAGGCTGCACAGGCGCTCTTCCAGCTGGTAGGTGGTCGGCGTGCCGTGCAGGCCGTAGGTGTAGCCGCTTTTGTCCAGCCAGCGGCGCGTGCGCATGTCCTCTACGCTGTCAAAAATGACGGTCGATGCCTTGTGCACCGCAGGCTGAGGGCCGGCAAATGCCTGTGGGGGCTGGTAGCTGTGGTGCACCAGGTCGGTAGTGATGTGACGAGCTTGTTCCTTCATAGCCCACATATTAAGCGCCTGACTGCATGGCAGCCGTGTGCCATGCACGGATGCAGCCAGCAGAAAGGCTGCCATGCCCAAGCACGCAGGCACACAGGGCATTGCCTGTGCCCTGACAATAGCGCCATGACCTGTGCGCAATACTGGCTCATGAAGAACGAGCCCGATGAATACTCCATAGACCACGCCCTGCAGGCGCCCGGACAACTCATGCCCTGGACGGGCGTGCGCAACTACCAGGCACGCAACTTCATGCGTGACCAGATGCAGGTGGGCGACGGCGTGCTGTACTGGCATTCCAGCTGCGCAGAGCCTGGCATCCACGGCATTGCACGCATTGCTGGCAATCTGCGGGTGGACCCCACGCAGTTCGATCCGGCCGATCCGTACTACGACCCCAAGTCCTCACCCGACAAGCCCCGCTGGCTGATGGTGGATGTGCAGGCCGTCAAGAAAACCCGCTATGTCTCGATTGCCGAGCTGCGTGAACACCCGGCGCTGGAGCACATGCGTGTGCTGCAGCGCGGCAATCGCCTCTCGATCACTCCCGTGACGCCCGAGGAGTGGGTCTACATCATGAACGTTATCCTCCGCTAAGCCTTTTCAAAGCAGAAAGCAGTTTCCATGCGCAGTGCTCTGTTTGATTTCAGTTCCTGGTCTTCCATCCTCACCACCATCATGAGTCTGCTGCTGATGACGCTGCTGATGATGGGCGTGCGTCTGCTGTTCATGCAGACCATTCAGAAAAAGCGCGAGCGAGAAAATCGCCAGATCAATGAGCGCCTGCGTACATTGATTGCGGCCTATAAAACACTGGGAGGCTCCTTCACCGGCAATCTGACCGTCAGTCCCGTGCATCTGCGGGACACACGCACCATGACGCAGGCCGGAGAACGCCCGGAAGATGAACCCACACCCTTTCTGGAACCCGATGAAGATGACGACAGCCCCGTTACTGGCGGCAGCTCCGAACGCCAGCGCCGCACGCGTGACGCCGTAGAGGCCGCACTGTCGGACATCATCCTGCTGGGCACGGAAGACCAGGTGCGCATGGCCGCACAGGCTGCGCAGGACCTGGTTGCAGGACGCCCCGTACAAACTGCCGTGCTGGTCACTTCCCTGCGGCAGTTCATTCGCGATGCGCTGGGTCTGGAAGCCATTCCCAGTGATGTCAGCATTCCCAATCAGGGCCCTGTGCGCCCCAACAGCATGGGAGGGCCTGGTGGCCGCCGTGGTGGCAATGCCGAAGGCGGTGCTGGAGGCGGCAACCGAGGTGGCGGAGGCGGAGGAGCAGGCGGCGCCGGTATGGGCGGTGGTATGGGGCTTGGCATGGGCATGGGTGCACGCCGCCACGATGACTGAAGGCTTTGCACGCTGGCACGCTGAAAACATCCCCTCCTTGAAACAGGCCTGACCGGCACATCCACCAAGAGCTGTATGCTTATACAGTTACGCACATTGACGCTATGCAACGCCCCAACGCTTTTCTCACCGACCATGGCCAGACGCTGATGCTCTCCCACGAGCAGCAGGCCATTGTCTACAGCCAAGCACCCTCTGCCATCATTGCGGCGCTGGCTGGCACTGGCAAGACCACCACTCTGGCCTGCCGTGCCGTGCATGCGCTGCGTACACAGCCTCAGACGCGCATCCTCGTGCTCGCCTGTTCACACGCTGGGGTACAAGCCTTCCGCCAGCGTCTGGGCCAGCTGACGCAGTCCGTGCCTGCAAATCTGCACATCACCACGCTGGAGCGCTGGTGCGCACGGCTGCTGCGCCGGCAGGACCCTGCCACACGTTTTCTGACCGACCCGGTTGAACTGCGCGAGCAGGCCCAGCAAGCGCTGCGACTGCTGGAAGAACAACTGCAGCAGCGCCCTGACCCACGCATTGAATTGCCATCTGAAGTGGACATGCAGGCATTTGCTGCCTTCAACCGCGCCGCCAAAAAGTCCTTGCTGCTGCAGCGCGTGCAGGAAGAAGGCGGTGATCTGGCCGAGTTTTGCGACAGCTACCAGCTCAGCTACACGCAGGCCCGCCTGTTTGCGGCCTACGAGCGCCTGCGCATCGACCATTGTGGCGATATCCGCTACTACGCCGAAGGTGACTGCACCTACGCGCTCGCGCAGGACGATGCACCCGAGCTGCACGCGCCCTACGACCTCGTGCTCTTTGACGAAATGCATGACCTGGACCTGGCTGCACTGACCGTGCTGCGCAAGCTGCTGCAGGCCACGCAGGCACGGTTTCTGGGCGCAGGCGACTTTAACCAGCACATTGAGGCGCAGGCCTGGTCCGTGTTTCAGGACAAGCTGCACCAGCTGGCCGACTTTCTACCCCTGCCCACGCAAAGCCTGCCGCTCACCCAGTCCCGCCGCTTTGGTCCGCAGATTGCACAGGCCGTCAACCAGTGGTTTGCGGTGGACATGAAGGCACCCAGCACACGGCGCAGCACCGTCACGCGCTGCAGCTACGAAAGCGATGCGCAATGCATTGCCCAGCTGCTGCAGGCGCAGGCCAGCATCCCCGCCACAGAAGCACAGCCAGCACGGCCTCTGACCATCATCCTGCGCCACGCCCATGATGCGGTCGCGCTGGAATGGGCCATTTATCACGCAGGCAAGAGCGTCAGCCTGCATGGCTTGAAGCCTTTCTACCAGCACCGCGACATTGCCCTGCTGCTGGGCCTACTGTATGCGCATGGCATGCAGGCCGCAGACTGGAAGAGCACCCGCTGCATGCTGGGCACAGACATTCTGAGTGCCTTTATCGATGGCGCGCTGTACTTCGGCAAGGGCCAGATACGGCAGCGCAGCGATGAGGAAGACCGCGACCTGGTCACCATGGCCGCACAAATGCAGAGCTACCCGCAGGCCATCTGGCGTTTTCTGATTGGTGAGCAAAGCCTGCAGGGCGGCCAGCGCAACTTTGCGGCCTTTGGCAACTTCCTGAAGCTGCCACTGGCCTTGCAGGACAACGCAGCCCAGTTGCTGGAGCAGGCCGACATCTGGGGTCTGTTTGCTGCCACCCCCATGCCAGCGCAAGAGCGCGACCAGCTTCGTACGCGCGTGCAGGCCTTTATGGCAGCCATCGCAGGCATGCGTGTGGCTGATGCGCTGGCACATGTCGCAGCCATGGCCCAGCGCCACGAGAAAACGCTGCGCCAGGGTGGCCGTTTCGACTTTCAGCTGCTGAGCATTGAACAGGCCAAGGGCCAGGAATTCGACTGCGTGGCCCTGCCCTTTCTGGAGCCCGGCCGCTTTCCTGCACCGGCAGAAAAAACCACAGCTTTTCTGGAGCGCAACCGCCTCTACGTTGCCATGACCCGTGCGCGCCAGCGCCTGTGGCTGATGGAAAATGCAGCGCGGCCTGTGCAGCCGTTTGATGCTTGATGCATAGGACGCACATTTTCACGGCAGCCTGCTGCCCGGTTGCCTTCTCATTTTTTTCTACTTAAAAGCGTTTCATGCCCTTCGCCGACAACTTGCAAACCCTTCCCGCCGTAGACCATATTGCCGAACTGCAACTGCTGGATGCACAGGGCAACACTGTGGCCCG
>JAEZZU010000177.1 GCA_023418355.1 Pseudomonadota bacterium
ATGTAATAGTTGGCTTGGTAATCTTCTTAATTATCGTTTTGGTGCAGTTTATAGTTATCACAAAGGGATCAGAAAGAGTAGCTGAGGTGTCTGCTAGATTTACACTGGATGCAATGCCAGGAAAGCAGATGGCTATTGATGCTGACCTTAGCTCTGGCCTTATTGATGAAAATCAGGCTAGGGAAAGACGTCACAAAATTCAGCGAGAGGCTGATTTCTTCGGTTCCATGGATGGTGCCTCAAAGTTTGTAAAAGGTGATGCTATAATGTCTATTATAGTTGCCTTTATAAATCTTATTGGTGGTATAATAGTTGGCTTTGTGAATGGAACCGGCTCATTCAGTGAAATAATGAATATCTACTCAACCGCCACTGTTGGTGACGGTCTGATGTCACAGATACCTGCACTTCTAATATCGGTTGCTACAGGTATGATTGTAACCCGTTCAGCTTCTGAATCAAATCTTAACGAAGACGTTACTAAACAGTTTTTCTCGCAGCCACTTGTGCTAATAATGGCAGGCATATCAATGGCATGCCTTATATTCATAGGCTTCCCTATGCTACAGGTGCTTACAATCTCTATAACACTTATATCCCTTGGTGTTGTTCTTCTGCGTAAATCCAGCCTGCAACAGGCTGCTATGGAAGCGGAAGGAGTTGGCGTTACTGAAGAAATAACCAGTGAGGCATCGTTCTATAAAAACATTGACAATGTGTATAGCCTACTTAATGTGGAGCAAATTGAAATGGAGTTTGGATATAGCCTTATACCACTTGTAGATGGAGGCAGTGGCGGTAGCTTTATTGACCGTGTTGTAATGTTCCGTAAGCAGTTTGCAATAGAGATGGGTATGGTTATACCATCTGTAAGGCTGAAGGATAGCGGCAGACTCAACCCTAATCAGTATGCAATTAAATTTAAGGGTGAGCAGATTGCCGAAGGTGATATTCTGATAGATCATTACCTTGCTTTATCCCCATCTGAGGTAGAAGATATTGTTGACGGAATTGAAACAATTGAGCCTGCTTTTGGCATACCTGCTAAGTGGATTAGTAATGATAAAAAGTTAAAAGCAGAACTAGCTGGATATACACTTATAGACCCAACATCGGTTATAATTACCCATTTGTCAGAGGTTATTAAAAAGCATGCATACGAGCTGCTTAATCGCCAAGAAATAAGTAATATGTTGGCAAACCTTAAAAAGACCAATGAGACAATTGTAAACGATATAATACCAAATGTAATATCAGTAAGCGAGCTGCAAAAGGTGCTTTGTAACCTACTGCGAGAAGGTGTACCAATACGTGATCTTGAAACAATTCTTGAAACTCTTGGTGATTATGGCCAGTCGGTTAAGGATTCTGACATGCTGACAGAATATGTACGCCAGTCACTGAAGAGAACAATTACTCATAAATTCTCTGAAGCGGGTCAAATGAAGGTGATAAGCCTTGATGCACAGATAGAAAACACAATTATGGGCTCTGTTAAAAAGCTTGATAACGGCTCCTACCTTGCACTTGACCCACAAACAATTCAGAGTATTATTACCGCTACTACAAAAGAAATTGATAAAATTAAGGAGCTTGTTCAGGTACCAATAGTGCTCACTTCTCCTATTGTGAGAATCTATTTTAAAAAGCTTGTGGATCAGTTTTATCCTGACACTATAGTTCTGTCATTCAATGAAATTGATACACACATTCAGATACAAGCCCTTGGCAATATATCTATTTAACAGGACGTGCCATGTCCCGCCCCGGCCATTGGAGGCATCCTGCAAACCAATCCACAGCATCCCTTACAGTGTAGCACAACCCTTGGAGAGGGGCTCTAATAACTACTACTCTATAATACAAGGAGGCAGATGTTCTTGAATACGACATTGGCTAGCGAAACGACCGAGCAGGATAATCAGGCTACACTTTTTGACCAATATATGCAAAGCAAGGACATTAGCCTCAGGAATGAACTGGTTATGAAATACAGCTATATAGCCAAAACAGTTGCACTGCAAATGAGGGGTATAACTGCTAACTATGCACAGGTAGAAGATATTGTAAATCAGGGGGTTATTACTCTGATTGACTGCGTAGAAAAATTCGATCCGTCCAAAGGGATTAAGTTTGAATCCTATGCTTTTATGAGAGTTAGAGGTGCTGTAATAGACTTTGTAAGAAAACAGGATTGGCTGCCCCGCAGGGTTAGGATGACTGCAAAAAGCATAACAGCTGCACATGATGAGCTGTGTAATGAGCTTATGCGTGAACCAACTCAGCAGGAAATTGCAGACAGACTAGACATGCCACTTAAAATGCTAGATAAGCACTATGGAGAAATATCAAACTCAGTTATGCTATCCTTTGAGGGAATAATACAAAACGTTAACCAAATGGGAAACACCCTTGAGAATATACTGGATGAGCAATCCAATCCTGAAAATAAAGTCTTTAAGGACGAGTTAAAGCAGGTGCTTTCAGAGTCGATAGATTCGCTTACCCAACGGGAAAAAGAAGTAGTAACCTTATATTATTACGAAAACCTGCGTCTGTCCGATATATCGAAAATATTGAAAGTAAG
>JAEZZU010000268.1 GCA_023418355.1 Pseudomonadota bacterium
GGCTTTGCGCGTCCGCTGCCGTGGTCACGTCCTGCAGCAGCTGGCTGACGTCGGTGACCGAGGCCACCACCTGCTGGATGGTCTGGCTGGCCTGCTGCATATGGCGTGCGCTTTGCTCGATCTGGCCACTGGTCGTGGCAATCAGCTGACGGATTTCTCCGGCCGCCTGCGCACTGCGCTGGGCCAGGGCACGCACTTCACCGGCCACCACGGCAAAGCCACGGCCTTGCTCGCCAGCACGCGCTGCTTCCACGGAGGCGTTGAGCGCAAGGATGTTCGTCTGGAAGGCAATGCTTTCAATGGTGGCAATGATCTGCCCCATCTGCTGCGAAGACTGGTACATGGTCTGCACCAGCGCGCTCACTTCCTCCATGGCGGTGCCGCCCTGCTGGGCCAGGCTGGCATTGTGTTCGCTGTGCGTGCGCACCGAGGTGCTGGCCTGCTGGGTCTGGGTCACGGTGCCAGACAGCGCTTCCATGGCCGTGGCGGTTTGCTGCAGGTCCAGGGCCTGGCGGTCGGTGCGCTGGGCCAGCCGCATGGCGTCTTCCAGGAGCTGGCGTGCGAGGCTGGAAAAGCCGTCAATCTCATGCCGGGCATCGCCCACCACGGCGCGCAGATTGATCTGTACCTGCTTGAGCCGCTCCAGCAGAAAACCCATGGGGTGCAGGCCCTGGTATGGGGGCAGTGCGCCATCGAGCTTGCAGCCTGCCATATCGGTGCACAGCGACACGGCCGCGCCAAAAGGCCGGGTGATGCGCAGATGCTGGCGGTACAGCACCAGGCCCGTCAGCGCTGCCAGCAGCATGGCCTGCACGCTCATCTGCCAGCCCTGCGTCCAGCCCATGGCAGGAAACAGCAGGGCCACCAGCAGCACCGGGACGAGCAGCCCCAGCAGACGCAGCGTGAAGTTGGCGCGCTGCAATTTGTCGAAATGGTTGAGCAGTCCGCGGCGGCGTACACGCCCGGCGTGCAGGTACATGGCACCCTGGGTGCCCTGGCGGAACTGGGCATACAGCGCAGTGGCTGCACGGACTTCGCTGTCGGTTGGCTTGACGCGCACCGACATGTAGCCGCTGGGCTTGCCGCCTTCCATGATGGGCGTGACATAGGCGCGCACCCAGTAGTAGCGCCCGTCCTTGCGCAGATTCTTGACCAGCCCGGTCCAGGTGCGGCCATGGCCGATGGTGGCCCACATGTCCTTGAAGGCTTCGGCAGGCATGTCGGGGTGGCGCACCATGTTGTGTGGCTGGCCCATGAGTTCATCCATGCTGTAGCCGCTGACGTGGCAGAAGGCGGCGTTGCAGTGGGTGATGCGCCCGGTGCGGTCCGTGGTGGACATGAGCAGCTCCTGCTCAGGGAAGGCAAATGCCTCGTCGCGCACGGCGATGCTGCGCTGTGCGGGTTCAAACACCGGTGGGGGTGGAGGTGGTGTCTGAATTCTGGGCGATGTGCGGCGCTGTGTGATGGCGTCAGATCGCGAAGCAGTAACCTGCATGGAGCCTCCCTCATGCTGCGTTTTTCAGGTCAAAAACGCTGACATGCTAGGTAGACCCAGTCCAAACACAGGCACCGCTCATCGCATATGAACGGTGCCTGCATGGCTGCTTGTTGTAGATCAAGCGGTTACAGCCGGCCTTCCGTGGGCTCATTCAGGAAACCCCCACTCTGGTGGGCCCACAGGCGGGCGTAGATGCCGCCCAGTTGCAGCAGCTCCTGGTGCGTGCCCTGTTCCACGATATGGCCCTTGTCCATGACGATGAGGCGGTCCATGGCAGCAATGGTCGAGAGGCGGTGCGCAATCGCAATCACGGTCTTGCCTTCCATGAGGTCGTCCAGACTTTGCTGGATGGCGGCTTCCACCTCGCTGTCCAGCGCACTGGTGGCTTCGTCCAGCAGCAGGATGGGCGCGTCCTTGAGCATGACGCGTGCAATCGCCACGCGCTGGCGCTGGCCGCCGGAGAGCTTCACGCCGCGCTCGCCGACCTGGGCGTCATAGCCGCTGCGGCCATGGCGGTCGGTCAGCGTGTCAATGAATTCAGCCGCCTTGGCGCGTTCGGCTGCGGCGCGCATCTGCTCCTCGGTGGCATCGGGGCGGCCGTAGAGGATGTTTTCGCGCATGGAGCGGTGCAGCAGCGAGGTGTCCTGCGTGACCATGCCAATCGCGCCGCGCAGGCTGTCCTGCGTGACTTGGCTGATGTCCTGGCCGTCGATCAGGATGCGGCCAGCCTGTGGCTCGTGAAAGCGCAGCAGCAGGTTCACCAGGGTGGACTTGCCTGCGCCCGAGCGGCCAATCAGGCCAATGCGCTCGCCGGGGCGAATGTGCAGCTCCAGCCCGTCAATGATTTTCTTGGCACCGTCCTTGTAGCCAAAGTTCACGTGCTCAAAACGAATTTCGCCCTGCTTGACCTGCAGCGCAGGAGCGTTGGGTGCATCCACAATGGTGCGGGGCTTGGACAAGGTGGTGATGCCGTCCTGGATCGTGCCCACGTTCTCGAACAGGCCCGTCATCTGCCACATCACCCAGTGGGAGTAGCCCGCAATGCGCAGCGCCATGGCAATCACGGCCGCGACCACGCCGGCGCCGGTCTGGCCCGTGCTCCACAGCCACAGCGCCATGCCGCCGCTGCCCAGAATCAGGAGCGTGATCATGGTGTGGTTGCTCAGCTCGAACAGGCTGACCAGACGCATCTGCGCGTAGCCGGTTTTCTTGAAGTCTTCCATGGCGCTGCGGGCGTACTCGGCTTCGCGGCGGGTGTGGGCAAACAGCTTGACGGTGGCGATGTTGGTGTAGGCATCGGTCACGCGGCCGGTCATCATGGAGCGCGCGTCGGCCTGCTGCTGGCCAATCTTGCCCAGGCGCGGCACAAAGTACCAGCAGGCCAGGGCGTAGCACAGCAGCCAGATGCCAAAGGGCAGCAGCAGATAGGCATCAAAACTGCCAGCCAGCAGCAAGATGCTGATGAAATACACCCCCACGCCGACCAGCACATCGACCACGATGAAGATCACCTCGCGCACGGCCAGCGCGGTCTGCATGATCTTGGTGGTGATGCGCCCGGCAAATTCGTCCGCGTAGAAGGACATGCTCTGGCCCAGCATCAGCCGGTGGAACACCCAGCGCATGCGCATGGGGAAGTTGATCGCCAGTACCTGGTGCATGACCATGGTGTGCAGGCCCAGCAGCACGATGGAGCCCAGCAAGATGGCGGCAATGCCCAGCAGACTTCCGCGCTGCAGCTCCCAGAACTGCGCCATGGGGGTGTTGCTGAGCCAGTCCACCACGCGGCTCATCACGCCAAACAGAAAGGCTTCATAGATGGCCAGCAGGGCGCTGGTGATGGTCATCAGCACAATCCAGCCGCGCATGCCGCGCGTGCAGGCCCACAGAAAGGCGACAAAGCCCGTGGGCGGCAGCTGGGGCTCGTCCGCGGGATAGGGGGGAATGCGTTTTTCAAAAAATCCGAACAAGCTGTGTTTCTCCTTGTCCGGCCAATGGTAGGCAAGAGCCTAGACCTGTGAGGGCGCAGGGATTCGTTCTCTGAAAAACGTAGCTGCCAGCGCTGATGAAATCTGTATTCCAGACCAAAAACTATCGCAAATCCTTATCTGGCGAGCGCTACAAGCTATAAAAAAAGCCGCCGGCATGGTGCACGGCGGCTGGGGCAGTGATCAGCAGTGCGTCTTATGCCCCGGTAGGCAGAAAGCCTTCCACGGACAGATAGCGCTCGCCCGTGTCATAGGCAAAGCCCAGTACCTTGGCGCCAGCGGGCAGCTCAGGCAGCTTCTGGGCAACCGCAGCCAGTGTGGCGCCCGAAGAGATACCGACCAGCAGACCTTCCTGCGCAGCCGCGCGGCGGGCGTATTCGCGGGCAGGCTCGCCTTCGACCTGGATCACGCCGTCCAGCAGCGAGACATCGAGGTTCTTGGGGATAAAGCCCGCGCCAATGCCCTGAATGGGGTGGGGTGCAGGCTGGCCGCCCGAGATCACGGGCGAGGCCGCAGGCTCCACGGCAAAGACCTTCAGGTTGGGGAACTTGGCCTTGAGCACCTTGGCCACGCCAGTCAGGTGACCACCTGTGCCCACGCCGGTGATCAGCACGTCCAGACCATCGGGGAAGTCCGCCAGAATTTCCTGGGCCGTGGTGGCTTCGTGGATGCTCACGTTGGCGGGGTTTTCAAACTGCTGGGGAATCCATGCGCCGGGTGTCTGCGCCGCCAGTTCCTGGGCGCGGGCGATGGCGCCCTTCATGCCCTTTTCCTTGGGGGTCAGGTCAAAGCTGGCGCCATAGGCCAGCATCAGGCGGCGGCGTTCGATGGACATGCTCTCGGGCATCACCAGAATCAGCTTGTAGCCCTTGACTGCTGCGACCAAGGCCAGACCCACGCCGGTATTGCCGCTGGTGGGCTCAATGATGATGCCGCCGGGTTTGAGTGCGCCGGATTTTTCTGCCGCTTCCACCA
>JAEZZU010000302.1 GCA_023418355.1 Pseudomonadota bacterium
GCTATGACAACGGCGTGGAAGCCTATCTGACCGTGCTGGATGCCCAGCGCAGCCTGCTCAATGCCGAGCTGGGCGTGGTGCAAACCGCTTTGCAGCAGGCCATCAGCGAGGTCAATCTGTTCAAGGCACTGGGAGGGGGCATGCTGGAGACACAGACTGCCCAGTAATGCGCTGAGCTGAAAAGTTCTTTTCAGCGGCTGGATAGAAAAAGCCACCCTGGCTGTTGTGCTGGGGTGGCTTTTGTTTTTTGTGGCGTTGCTGCAAGTCGGATAAGGCGCCTGATTGAGTCACTGCCGAAATCCCTATCATTGAGAACAAAAAGGAGGCGGCTTTGGCAAATCAATGGGGCATTCCACCAGAGGTGGAGGAAGCGGTACTCCAGCGTGACAAACGCTGTGTTTACTGTGGGTGCGAGTTTGGTCTTGAACGTGCAAAAAAACGCTCTTGGGAGCACATCATCAACGATGTGACCATCGCAACGATGGACAACATCGCCCTGTGCTGCATTGGCTGCAATGCATCCAAAGGTGCGAAGCTGCTGACTCAATGGCTGGAGTCGCCCGGTGCAAAACGCCGGGGCATCTCTGAAGCAACGCTCTCACCGGTGGTTTTAGCCGCTTTGGAGGCCGCACGTAGGCAACTGGTCTAATTTGGAAAACTGACTGTTTTGGCAAAGGCAGGGGAACTCGCTGCATCAAGCACAACTTTTTCCAGCGAAGACGGTTTTTTATCGCCAGCAAGGCTTTCCCCAAGCTGCCAAAATAGCGCCCCTTTGTTTGACAAGGCAGCATCAAAACCATAGCTGCTAGCGCTTGTAAAACAATGCTTTTGCAGGGAAAAGTCTCTGAAAGGCTTGTTTTATCAGCGCTAGCAGCTCTTGTTTTGCTAGAGGGTTGCCGCTCTGGATTTCTCGCATGCACATTCTTCCGCACACCACGCTGGGTATTGACTTTGGTACTTCCAACTCCGCCATGGCCTGGCGCACAGCAGGCCAGACCGCGCAGCTGGTGCCGATGGAAGGCAAGGCAGCGGCCATGCCTACGGCGCTGTTCTTTCACTATGAAGACCACAGCACGCACTACGGTCGTGATGCGATGAAGCAATACCTGGCGGGCGAAGAAGGCCGCCTGATGCGCTCGCTCAAAAGCCTGCTGGGCAGCAGCCTGCTGCAGGACAAGACGGCCGTGCACGGCCAGCTGGTGAGCTACCAGGACATCATTGCCATCTTCCTCAAGCACCTGGCCACACAGGCGCAGCAGCACATGGGCGGCATGCCCGAGCGCGTGGTGCTGGGCCGCCCCGTGCACTTTGTGGATGGCAACCCCGAGCGTGATGCGCTGGCCCAGTCGTCGCTCGAAGCTGCCGCGCACACGGCAGGTTTTCAGGAAGTGGCTTTCCAGCTCGAGCCCATTGCTGCGGCGCTGGACTATGAGCAGCGCCTGAGCGAAGAGTCCTGCATTCTGGTGGTGGACATTGGCGGTGGTACCTCGGACTTCACCGTGGTGCGTCTGGGGCCGCAGCATGCTGGCAAGCTGGACCGCACGCAGGACATCCTCGCCACCACGGGCGTGCACATTGGCGGCACGGACTTTGACCACAAGCTCAATGTTGCCGAGGTGCAGCCCCTGCTGGGTCTGGGCCACCACGGCCCCAGCGGCCGCGAAGTGCCCAGCCGCGTGTTCTATGACCTGTCCACCTGGCACCTGATTCAGTGGCTGTACACCGCCAAGTCCATGCGTGAAGCAGAAGGTCTGCGCAGTGACTACAGCGACCGCAATCTGCACGCCCGCCTGATGCGTGTGCTGCAAGAGCAGGCAGGCCACCGTCTGGCCGATGCCGTGGAGCAGGGCAAGATCACGGCCTCCAGCACGGCAGCGACCGCGCAGCTGGACCTGGGCTGGGTGGAAAGTTGCCTGGCGGCGCAAATTACGCCCGAAGGACTGGAGCTGCACCTGCAGGCCCTGCTGGCCGAGGTTGTGCAGTGCGCCGAGGAGTGCGTGCGCAAGGCTGGTCTGCGCAAGGAACAGATCACGGCGCTGTATCTGACTGGTGGTTCCTCGGCCCTGCAGACGCTGCGCGATGCGCTGCAGCAGGCTTTCCCGACCACGCCCCAGGTCGCCGGTGACCTGTTCGGTGGTGTGGCTGCAGGTCTGGCCTACGCCTGAAAACCATAGCTGCCAGCGCTTGCTGCATCAGCGCTAGCGGCCAATTTAGCTGTTATTCCTCGTCGCCTTCCGCTTCGCGCTTGATCTCCAAGGCGCGGTCATACAAGGTGTTGCGGTTGGCACCCGTGATTTCGGCGGTGAGCTTGACGGCCGTCTTGGTGGGTAGTTCGGCCAGCAGCAGGCGCAATACGCGTTCGGCTTCGCCGTTTTCCTGCTGCAGTTCCACGGGGTGCAGAACGATCACAAACTCGCCCTTGCTGCGCGTGGCTTCGGCCTCCAGCCAGCTGGCCACATCTTGCGCGGCATGGGTGGTGACTTGTTCAAACTGCTTGGTGATTTCGCGCGCCAGCGTGACCTTGCGCTCGCCCAGCACAGCCAGGGCCTTGGCCATTTCCTGAATGCGGTGGGGCGCTTCCAGCAGCACGGTGCAGCGCGGCTCTGCCGCCAGCTTTTGCACGGCGGCCTGGCGCTCGGCATTCTTGGTGGGCAGAAAGCCGGCAAACACAAAGCCGCCATCGGTCTGCCCGGGGGGCACGCAGCCTGCCACGCTGATGGCGCTGGTCACGCTGCTGGCACCGGGCAGAGGCATGGCGCGCAGACCGTGGGCCTGCAGCGCAGCGCACAGGCGCGCGCCGGGGTCGCTCACGCCGGGGGTGCCTGCGTCACTGACATAGGCAATGCGCTGGCCTTGCTGCAGGCGGGCAATGATGCCAGCGGCGGCCTCGGCCTCGTTGTGCTGGTGCACGGCCAGCAGCTGGCTGCCGGGGCGGTCCAGCCCGTAGCTGCGCAGCATGCCCTGGGTGTGGCGCGTGTCTTCGCAGGCAATGGCGTCCACGATCTGCAGCACATGCAGGGCACGCAGCGAGATGTCGGCCAGATTGCCGATGGGCGTGGCGATGACGTAGAGCACGCCTTGTGGATAATTTTGCGAGGCAGCCGCATCACGCGCTGCTGTCAATGCCGAAGCAAAAGAGGCACTCAATGTTGTTCCTTGGCAAAAAGCACGGGGCCGAAGCATCCGCCAGTGCGACCACCACAGCGCGGGGGCAGGCAGCAGAAGATCAGGCCCTGGCCTATTTGCAGGCACAGGGCCTGCGGTTGTTAGCGCGTAATTATCGAACGCCCGGGCGCGGCGGGGGCGAGATCGATTTAATCCTGCAAACCGCAGATGGCACCGTGGTGTTTGTGGAGGTGCGCAGCCGCAGCCATGCAGGCTTTGGCGGTGCAGGCGGCAGCATTGGCCACGCCAAGCGCCAGCGGCTGATTTACGCCGCGCAGTGCTGGTTGCAGGCGCAGGGTGGTGCGGTGGCCTGCCGGTTTGATGTGGTGCTGATTGACAGGGGGCAGCTGCAATGGATTGCGGCCGCATTTGAGGCAGACTACTGACCTCTGGTCAGCCTGCGGGAACTGCAGCAGCGCGATGCAGTCCCTTACTGAACGCTACAAAATCAGAGAAAGCGCACAGTTATCATCACCACCCCATGCTTGATCAACAAATTCAACAACATTTCATCGACAGCGCGGACCTGAAGTACCAGTCCGCACAAGCGCTGAGTCTGCCTATCGCCTCTGCCATTCAGGCACTGATTGCCAGCATTACCGGCGGCGGCAAGATTCTGGCCTGCGGCACTGGTGCGTCGGCCAGCCAGGCGCAGATGTTTGCGTGCCTGTGCGTCAGCGGCTTCGAGCGTGATCGGCCGGAGCTGGCAGCGGTGGCGCTGACCTCGGACAGCGGCTATCTGGGAACCATTGCGGGCACGCCCAGTCTGTCCAACCACTATCTGGCGCGGCAGGTGCGGTCGCTGGGCCAGGCTGGCGATGTGCTGCTGGTGATTTCCATCACCGGCAATGAAACCTGTCTGTTGGATGCGGTGGAAGCAGCCCACGAGCGCGACATGATGGTCGTGGCGCTGACCGGCCATACCGGCGGCGCGCTGGCGGGCCGCATGCGCGAAACCGATACGCTGATCTGCGTGCCCCACGAGCGCCCTGCGCGCGTGCGTGAGGTGCACGACCTGGTGCTCAATTGTTTGTGTGATGGTGTGGATACCCAGTTGCTGGGCGAACAGGAGATGTGATGAAAAAACAATGGTATCGAACTGGGGTAGCGGTACTGGGAGGCAGTCTGCTGCTGGGCAGCCTGACGGCCTGTGTGCCACTGGTGCTGGGTGGTGGCGCCGTAACCACGGCCATGGTGGCGACGGACCGTCGCACCTCCGGCATGATCGTGGAAGACGAACGCATCGAGCAAAAGGCGGCGGCCAAGCTGCGTGAAATCCTGCCCGAAGGCACCCGTGCCAGCGTCACCAGCTTTAACCGTACGGCCATGATTACCGGCGAAGTGCGCACCGCCGCGCAAAAGGAAGCGATTGAACGTGCCGTAGCCAGTGTGGAGAACGTGCGCCGCGTGGTGAACGAAGTGCAGATCGTGCCTTTTGTCTCCTCCCTGACCCAGCGTTCCAAGGACGCGTTCATCACCAGCAAGGTCAAGGCCAGCTTCCTGGACGCCAAGGATCTGCAGACCAACACCATCAAGGTCGTGACCGAGCAGGGCGTGGTCTACCTGATGGGCATTGTGACGCCCCGCGAGTCCACACGCGCTGCGGAAATTGCACGTGGCGTCAATGGCGTGAGCAAGGTGGTGCGTGTGTTTGAAACCATCAGCGAAGACGAGCTGGCCAACTACAAGGCGCGCGAGGAAGCCCGTGAAAAGCAGGAGGCTGCACCCGTGCAGGATGCATCTCCTGTCGTGGAAATCACACCTGTGAATTGATGGCAGCTGTGGACTGAAGCAAAAAATCCCGGAACTTCCGGGATTTTTTATGCGTGTTTGCTGCAGAGATGCTCTGCGGCGGCCTGGGCTACAGAATGCGGAAATGCTCGGTGCCAGCTGCCAGATTCGGGTTGTGCGCGCGCTTGCTGTGCAGCTTGATCTGCAGGCGCAGGTCGTTGACCGAGTCCGCATTGCGCAGCGCGTCTTCGTAGCTGACGGTGCCGCTGTCGTACAGGTCAAACAGGGCCTGGTCAAAGGTCTGCATGCCCAGCTCGCGGCTTTTCTTCATGATTTCCTTGATCTCCACCACATCGCCCTTGGCGATCAGGTCAGAAATCAGCGGCGTATTGAGCAGCACTTCCATGGCAGCCACGCGCCCCTTTTCATTCTCACGTGCCAGCAGGCGCTGCGAGATCATGGCGCGCAGGTTCAGGGACAGGTCCAGCAGCAGCTGCTCACGGCGCTCTTCCGGGAAGAAGTTGATGATGCGGTCCAGCGCCTGGTTGGCGCTGTTGGCGTGCAAGGTGGCCAGGCACAGGTGACCGGTTTCCGAGAACACGATGGCGTGTTCCATGGTCTCACGGTCGCGGATTTCGCCCATCAGAATCACATCGGGGGCCTGGCGCAGGGAGTTCTTGAGAGCGGCTTCCCAGCTGTCGGTATCCAGCCCCACTTCGCGCTGCGTGACGATGCAGTTCTTGTGCGGATGCACGAATTCGATGGGGTCTTCGATGGTGATGATGTGGCCTTCGGAGTGCTCGTTGCGCCAGTCCACCATGGCCGCCAGCGAGGTGGATTTGCCCGAGCCTGTCGCACCCACAAAGATGCACAGGCCGCGCTTGGTCATGGCCACCTCCTTGAGCACCTGGGGCAGGCCCATGGTGTCGATGGTAGGAATCTCCGAGGGAATGCGGCGCAGCACCATGCCCACGCGCCCTTGCTGCATGAAGGTGTTCACGCGAAAGCGGCCGATGCCCGCGGGCGAGATGGCGAAGTTGCACTCCTTGGTGCGTTCGAATTCCGCCACCTGGCGGTCACTCATGATGGAGCGCGCCAGTGTCAGCGTGTGGGCTGCTACCAGCGGTTGATCCATGAGGCGGGTGACCTTGCCGTCCACCTTGATGGCGGGCGGAAAGTCGGCGGTGATGAACAAGTCACTGCCCTTGCGCGCCACCATCAGTTTGAGCAGGTCGTTGATGAATTTGCTGGCCTGATCGCGTTCCATGGCTGATGTCTCCAATCGCTAGGGCTTAACCGGGGAAGTTCTCAGGCGACTTTGCCTTGCTGCGTGCCTCCGCTGCGCTGATCACATTGCGACGCACCAGATCGGCCAGGCTCTGGTCCAGCGTCTGCATGCCCACGTTGGAGCCGGTCTGGATGGCCGAGTACATCTGTGCCACCTTGGCTTCGCGAATCAGATTGCGGATGGCGCTGGTGCCAATCATGATTTCGTGTGCCGCCACGCGGCCATTGCCGTCCTTGGTCTTGCACAGCGTCTGCGCAATCACGGCCTGCAGCGATTCGGACAGCATGGCGCGTACCATTTCTTTTTCTTCGGCGGGGAAGACGTCGATGATACGGTCGATGGTCTTGGCAGCGCTGGATGTGTGCAGGGTGCCGAAGACCAGGTGGCCCGTTTCCGCTGCGGTCATGGCCAGGCGAATGGTTTCCAGATCACGCATTTCGCCCACCAGAATGCAGTCCGGGTCTTCACGCAAGGCAGAGCGCAGGGCGGCAGAGAAGGAGTGCGTCATCGGACCGACTTCACGCTGGTTGACCAGACTCTTCTTGGAGGTGTGCACGAATTCGATGGGGTCTTCCACCGTCAGAATGTGGCCGTGCTGGTTGCTGTTGAGGTAGTCCACCATGGCCGCCAGCGTGGTCGATTTACCCGAGCCGGTAGGGCCGGTGACCAGCACGAGGCCGCGAGGCTTGAGCGCCAGATCGGCAAAGATCTTGGGGGCGTTGAGTTCTTCCAGCGTCAGGATCTTGCTGGGAATGGTACGGAACACGGCCGCTGCGCCACGGTACTGGTTGTAGGCATTGACACGAAAGCGCGCCAGCCCGGCAACTTCGAACGAGAAGTCCACCTCCAGATTTTCTTCATAGGCCTTGCGCTGGCTGTCCGTCATGATGTCGTAGACCATGGCGTGCACCGTCTTGTGGTCGAGTGGATCCACATTGATGCGGCGTACATCCCCATGCACGCGAATCATCGGAGGCAGCCCTGCGGAAAGGTGCAGGTCAGAGGCCTTGTTCTTGACGCTAAACGCTAACAGGGTGGTGATGTCCACTGCAGTTCTCCCTCTCTGAATCTCACATGGTTATGTGCCACCTTGCCCGGCAAATTGCTATCAGTGGCAGGATGGTTTGGTACGCTTCGAAAGATTATGACCACGATTGCCAACAAGCTACAAAGCGTTCACACGCAGATTCATGAAGCATGTCAAAAGTGCGGCAGACAGCCCACACAAGTGTCGCTGCTGGCCGTGTCCAAGACCTTCCCTGCAGAAGCCGTGCGCGAGGCTGCGCTGGCCGGGCAGCGTGCCTTCGGGGAAAACTACATCCAGGAAGGCGTAGACAAAATCGCTGCCGTGCGTGCCATGCCGGATGTGCCAGCCTTGGTCTGGCACTGCATTGGCCCCATCCAGAGCAACAAGACCAAGCTGGTGGCACAGCACTTTGACTGGGCGCACACCGTAGACCGCGAAAAGATTGCGCAGCGTCTCAATGACCAGCGCCCAGAAGATCTGCCACCGCTGCAGGTGTGCATTCAGGTGAATGTCGATGGAGGTACGACCAAGTCAGGATGTACCCCGCAGGAGGCGCTGGAGCTGGCGCGTGCCATCACACAGCTGCCGCGTCTGCAATTGCGTGGCGTGATGAGCATTCCCGACCCGCAGCCGGATGATGCCGCCATGCTGCAGGTACACCGCAAGGTGGTGCAGGTGTTTGAAGACATTTGCGCCAGCGGCATGGCGGGGCTGGAGCAGCTGGACACCATCAGCCTGGGCATGACGGCCGACATGCACACCGCCATTGCTGCGGGCAGCACCATGGTGCGTGTGGGCAGCGGCATTTTTGGCGCACGCGACTACAGCCACAGGGCCTGAGCACAGGCAGCATATGCGCTGGCATATGGCTGCTATACAGAAAGTCTGAGCAGGCTCGCGCGCCGAAAAACGGCGTGCTAAGCTGATTTCCATAGCAATATGGGCCTGTGCCGCCCGCATAAACTGGAGAAACAATGCCTGGACTTTTGCCTGATATCGATCCCGATGGGCTGCTGGAATTTTCGGTGGTCTATACCGACCGTGCGCTCAACCACATGTCCAAACGCTTTGTGGGTGTGGCGCAAGACATTCTGGGCGTGCTCAAGGAGGTCTACCACGCCTACACCGCTGTGCTTGTGCCCGGCAGCGGCACCTTTGGCATGGAAGCGGTGGCTCGCCAGTTTGCCAATGGGCAGAAGGTGCTGATTGTGCGCAATGGCTGGTTCAGCTACCGCTGGACGCAGATTTT
>JAEZZU010000310.1 GCA_023418355.1 Pseudomonadota bacterium
GCAGCGCCACCCGGCACCTCATCGCTGGGGCAGGCAAACATCACATGGCCACCATGGCGCAGGTGGAGCAGCTGGGTGACATCCAGCCCAGCCTCTTCCTGGGTTTCACGTGCCAGCGCCTGCTGCAGGCTGTCGCTGGCCGAGACCATGCCACCCATCAAGGTGTCCCACTTGTCAGGGTGGTTGGCCTTGGTACTGCTGCGCTGCTGCACCCACATGCGGCCATCCTGCGCCAGACCAATGAGATGTACGGCATGCGTTGCCACACCCAGCACGCGCACCACGCCACGCTCTACCGTAGCCACGCGCTGGCCCTGCGGGGTGCACACGGCAATCTGCTCATCCCGCCATGGGCCACTACGGCCCTGCTCGCGCAGCAGATGCGCCAGCGCGTTCAGGCCAAAGCTGGCATCAGGGGCTGTCAGGCTCCAGGCATTGCCCAGCCCCGGTGTTTTTTTCTGCGTCAGCGTAATGCGTTGCCCGCGCAGGAAATCCACCCCTACCCGTTCCAGAAAACCCACTGCTACCGTACCTATGACCTGCCCGTTCCACAGCAGAGGCATGCGCGGTTGTTCAGGCGGGCGCTGTGCCGCATCTCGGAGTTTTTCCAGCCATTCCATGCTTTTTCCTCGCTCCTTCACACCATCAAAATGGTCGATCCTGTCGTGCGCCGTGCTTGCAGCGCCTCATGTGCGGCGCGCACGTCTTCCAGCGCAAAGCGCTGGTCAATATGAATCTGCACCTGGCCACTGCTCACCACGGCAAACAGGTCATCTGCCATGGCCTGGGTGGTGGCGCGATCATGGGCGTAGACAAACACGCTGGGACGCGTCACATACAGCCCCTTGGGTGCCAGAGCCGCCAGACTGATGGGGGGTACGGGGCCGGATGCATTGCCAAACGAGACCATCAGCCCAAAGCGGCGCAGGCAGGCCATGGAGCCTTCCCAGGTGTCCTTGCCCACGCTGTCGTAGACCACCTTCACGCCCTGCCCCTGCGTGATTTCCTGCACTTTGGCAGCAAAGTCTTCTGTTCTGTAATTGATAGCGTGTGACGCCCCATTGGCGAGCGCCAGCTGGCATTTTTCATCAGAACCTGCCGTGGCGATCAGCTGCAGGCCCAGAGCCTTGGCCCACTGGCAGGCGATCAGCCCCACACCACCTGCAGCCGCATGGAACAGGACAAAGTCACCTGCCTGCAGCCCTTCCAACGGGCGGCATTGCTTGAGCAGGTACTGCACCGTCATGCCCTTGAGCATCATGGCGGCGGCGGTGTCAAAACTGATGCTGTCTGGCAGCCTGCAGACATGGGTGGCAGGCATGACGCGGCGCTCACAGTAGCTGCCCGGAGGGTTGCATGCATACGCCACCCGATCTCCTGTTTGAAGATGGGTCACGCCGTCACCTACGGCCTCCACCACGCCTGCGCCTTCCATGCCCAGCTGCAGCGGCAAGGGTAGGCTGTACAGACCGGAGCGCTGGTAGACATCAATAAAATTCAGCCCCACTGCATGGTGGCGCAACAAGATTTCTCCGGGGCCGGGCAGCCCTGCATCACGCACCACGACCTCCATGACCTCAGGGCCGCCATGGCGCTGGATCTGCACCGATTTGCTGGGGTTCGCAGACATATTTTTTGCCTCCTTATTCTGATGAAACGCTGTCACCTGCATCATCGTGCCACGTTTGGACAGCTGTCCATGATTTAGCTCCGCTACCATTGCCGGCCATGAGTTCCCCATTGACTGTCGGCACGGCCGCCATGTTGACTTTGGCGCCGCTGTTCTGGGCGGGTAATGCCATCGTTGGCCGCCTGGTGCATGACCTGATTTCTCCCTTCACCCTCAACCTGCTGCGCTGGTGCATTGCCTTTGTCATCCTGCTGCCCTGGGGCGGCTATGTACTACGCAAAAACAGTGCCATGTGGAAGTGCTGGAAGCAGTACGCCGTGCTCGGTGTGCTGGGCATTGGCTGCTACAACGCGCTGCTGTATCTGGCGCTCAAGACATCGTCGGCCATCAATGTGACCCTGGTGGGCTCCAGCATGCCGATCTGGATGCTGCTGATTGGCCGCATCTGGTTTGGCACCGCCATCAGCGGCCGTCAGGCCGTGGGTGCCGTGCTGTCGGTGCTGGGCGTGGCCGTGGTGCTCAGCCGCGGAGATATCCACCAGCTGCTGGGTCTGCATCTGGTGCCGGGGGACTGGTTCATTCTGCTGGCCACCATCGTCTGGTCGTTCTACAGCTGGCTGCTGGCACGCAGTGCGCAGACCATGCAGGGCCAGGAAAGCATTCGCAGCAACTGGGTGGGCTTTCTGATGGCGCAGATGCTCTTTGGCATTGCCTGGTCCGCCCTCATTACCGGTGGTGAAGCGGCCGTGGGCGATCTGGTGTTTGTGCCCAGCTGGCAGCTGGCTGCAGCCATGCTGTTCATTGTGATTGGCCCGGCCATTCTGGCCTACCGTTTCTGGGGTGAAGGCGTGCGCCGTGCTGGCCCCGCCACCGCAGGTTTCTTTGCGAACCTGATTCCGCTGTTCACCGCCCTGCTCTCCATTCCCGTACTGGGTGAAATACCGCAGCTCTACCACGCACTGGCTTTTGCGCTGATTGTGGGCGGTATTGTGGTGTCGTCCCGACGCTGATCTGGTGGCAGGCGTACATTTGTACCTTACACCGACTCATCCTGAGAAAGCAGGCCTTATGAAGGCACCCTCCGCCACACAGCAAAAAGTGCTGCGTCTTGAGCAACAGGTCAGCGACTTGCTGGCGCAAGTGCAGGCGCTGCAAACCACCGTGCAGACCTTGCAGGCTGCACACCCTGCCCCGCAGGGCACGGCCCCTGCGCCAGACGCTGACCACGTCTCTGCCCCATAAAACAAAGCCCGCACATGCGGGCTTTGTGCATTGCGGGCCTGGTGCCGAGCGTGCGACGCTACGAATCAGAAAGTGCCAGCGTACAGACCGCCATCAGGCAGGATGTTCTGCCCCGTCATATAGCCAGCCTGCTGGCTGCACAGGAAGGCGCAGATGGCACCAAACTCATCGGGCGTGCCAAAGCGCTTGGCGGGAATCTGCGCAGACTGGATCTGGCGGATGTCCTCCAGCGCCTTGCCACTCTTGGCCGCAGCGGCCTTGAAGGTGGTGGCCAGACGGTCGGTATCAAACTTGCCGGGCAGCAGGTTGTTGATGGTCACACCCTTGGCCGCAATGCCCGAGCGTGCCAGACCGGCGACAAAGCCTGTCAGACCGGTACGCGCACCATTGGACAGGCCCAGAATGTCAATCGGCGCCTTCACCGCACTGGAGGTGATGTTCACGATGCGGCCAAAACCCCGTGCGGCCATGCCGTCCACCGTGGCCTTGATCAGCTCGATCGGTGTGAGCATGTTGGCGTCCACAGCCTTGATCCAGTCGGCACGCTCCCAGTCGCGGAAGTCACCGGGTGGCGGACCACCGGCATTGGTCACCACAATGTCAAAGTCCTTGCCCGGGCCACCGGGCACGCTGAACACGGCGTCACGGCCTTGTGGCTGTGTGATGTCACAGGCCACGGTCAGCACCTGCACCTTGGCATTGAGGGCCTGCAGCTGCTCGGCAGCCGCCTGCAGTGCCTGCGCACCACGCGCGTTGATCACCACGTTCACGCCTTCCTGCACCAGTGCCTTGGCACAGCCAAAGCCCAGCCCCTTGCTGGCGCCGCAGACCAGCGCCCATTTGCCTGCAATTCCCAGATCCATTGCTTATCTCCTCTTTCTACTTGGCAGCGCCGGGCTTTTTCGCCCAGCGGGTAAACACAAAGATGCCGACCATGACCAGACTGGTGCCAGCCACCATCCAGACATTCAGATGCTCATCGAGCAGCCACACCCCCATCAAGATGGTGGACAGCGGGCCAATCATGCCGGTCTGCGCCGTCATGCCGGGGCCGATGCGCTCGATCGCCATCATGACCATGAGCACCGGCGCCACCGTGCAGGCCGTGGAATTGAGCACGGACAGCCACAGCACCTCGGGTGCCACAGCCATGGCCGAGATGGGGTGGGTGAGCAAGAACTGTGCAATGCAAAAAAAGCAGGCCACGCTGGAAGCTAAGCCCACCAGCCGCAGTGAGCCCAGGCGCTTGACCATCTCACCGCTGTAGACCATGTAGATGGCGTAACTCACGGCGCTGGCGAACACCAGCAGTGCGCCCCAGATGGCGTTGCTGCCCTGCGCGCCCACTTCATGGCCAAAGACCAGCAGCACACCACAGTAGCTCAGCAGCATGCCGACAAACTGCATCCAGGTGATGCCGCGCTGATAGACCACCCAGCCGAAGATGACGACCAGGGTGGGGTTGAGGTAGAGAATCAGCCGCTCCAGCGCTGCCGTGATGTAGGCCAGCCCGGCAAAGTCCAGATAGCTGGCCAGATAGTAGCCGCTAAAGCCCAGGCCCAGCACACCCAGCCAGTCCTTGCGCGTCAGCGCCGCCTGCCCGCGCCCGGCCCACCAGGCCATGAGCAAAAAGATGGGCAACGCAAACAGCATGCGGTACATGAGCAGGGTGACGGCATCCACCCCATAGCGATAGGCCAGCTTGACGATGATGGCCTTGCCGCTGAAGGCAATTGCACCCAACGCCGCCAGCGTCAGGCCAAGAGCTACACCTTTAGGAGCTTTTTGCGCAGGTGGATTCTGGATTTCAGACACTTTTATCTCGCAAACCTAGAAGAATTCAGCGCAAGGCGCTCTTGTTTTTATAAGTGACTCAGTGCTTGCCACCAAACAACTTGTGGTGCAGGCGGCGCAGCGACCACCAGACGCTGAAAGCCACCACAGGAATGGCCACGGCCGCCGTGATCTCTGGCGACAGCGGCCAGCCCAGCTTTTGCGCGCCCTTGCTCAGATAGGTGATCAGCCCCGTGATGTAGTAGGTAATGGCCGCCACCGACAGACCTTCCACCGTGGACTGCAGCTTGAGCTGCGTGCCCTGGCGGTCGTTCATAGTGGCCAGAATTTCCTGGTTGCTTTGCTGCTGCTCGATTTCCACGCGCGTGCGCAGCAGGTTGCTCACCCGCGAGACGCGCTGCGACAGGGCATTCTGGCGGTGCACGGCCCATTCACAGGTGCTGCGCGCGGGCGACAGGCGCCGCTCCATGAACTCCTGGATGGTCAGCAGGCCCGACAGACGCTCTTCACGCAAGTCATGGATGCGCTTGTCCACCAGTTCAAAGTAGGCCTTGCTGGCCGAAAAGCGCGAATGCGTGGCGGCATATTCGCTCTCGACCTGACCAGCCAGGCGCGTGAGGTGGTCCAGCAGCGCAGGCTCGGCATCGCGGTCTGCCTCGCGGATGGCATTGGCCAGCTCGGCCAGTTCTTTTTCTGCAGCGCTCAGCACGCTGGCCGCCTTGCGCGCAGCAGGCAGGCCCAGCAAGGCTGCCATGCGGTAGGTTTCAATCTCCAGCAGCCGCTGCACCAGACGACCCATGCGGCGCGCGCTGATGCTGTCCGAAGGCTTGACCAGAATGCGCGAGTAGCCATCGGCATGGATGTCAAAGTCAGTGCAGATCTCGGTATGCCCCATGTGGACGGCAGAACCGGCCAGCGTATCGACATTGAGCATTTGCTGCACCAGGTGCTTCATGCCCTTGCCTTCGCACTGTGCGTCCTTGACGATCCACAAGTGGATGCTGCTCAGGCACTCACCGGGCAGATTTCTGAGCCACTGCTGCGGCACTTCTTCCATGGCCGTGAGCGGCGCACGCGTATCCAGCGGTGCATCGGCAGGCAGCGGCACCATGAAGGTCCAGCTCACAAACTCGGTATGCAGCTCCCAGCGCAGGCGAAATGCACCCAGGTCCACACGCAGGTGCGTGCAGTCGGCATCCGGCCCCGTGCGATGGTGGTCGTGCAGCAAGGCCGTCAGATGTGCACGGCTGGCCTCCCGCTGCACCGGGTCTGCCAGCATCACCACATGGGCGATGGCGGCCGGGCCTTCAATGGATTCGGCGGGCCGGGCATGGACTTCGTTGTGCAGCAGCGCACGCAGGGGGTGTTGGGAGGGATGCGAAAGAACGGGCATAAGCAGACAAAAACGATCAGCACATATTGTGCGGCGAACCATGGCAGCCCCGCTCCACACCATTGCAGTAGCCCCGTATCGCCATCATGGGCACATGAAAAAGCCCCGCCTGGGCGGGGCTCAACGCAATGACTGTCTTGATCTCAAACGCCGGGATCAGAACGTCTCCCAGTCGTCATTGTCGGCAGCGGCAGGCTTGGCAACCACAGCAGGTACTGCCTTTTTGGCCTTGGCAGCTTGTACCGCGGGCTGGGCTGCGGGCTTGGCCGTTACCTTGGGCGCAGCGGCCTTGACGGCTGGCACCGCACGCTGCACGGCCACCGGCGCAGCGCTGGGCTGAGCCACCGTGGTGCTGTTGCCCAGCTTGAAGGCCGCCACCACCTGCTTCAGGCGCTGGGCCTGATCGTGCATGGCATTGGCGGCGGCGCTGGATTCTTCCACCAGCGCGGCGTTTTGCTGCGTCATCTGGTCCAGGTTGCTGACAGCGGTATTGACCTGACCAAAGCCCTCGCTCTGTTCAGACGAAGAGGCCGTAATCTCGCCAATCAGGTCGGTCACACGGCGCACGCTGGAGACGATTTCTTCCATGCTCACACCGGCCTGGTTGACCTGAGAGGCCCCCACTTCCACGCTGCTGACGCTGGCCTCGATCAGGCCCTTGATTTCCTTGGCAGCCTCGGCACTGCGCTGGGCCAGGGTACGCACCTCACCGGCCACCACGGCAAAGCCACGGCCTTGCTCACCGGCACGCGCCGCTTCCACAGCCGCGTTCAGCGCCAGGATGTTGGTCTGGAAGGCAATGCCGTCAATCACGCCGATGATGTCGCTGATCTTGCGGCTGGAGGCATTGATTTCTTCCATGCTGCGCACCACCTGCTGCACCACATCACCACCACGCTCGGCTGCCTGCACGGCAGTGCTGGCCAGCTGGTTGGCCTGGCGCGAAGTGTCAGCCGCCTGCTTCACGCTGGCGCTCATTTCTTCGACGCTGGCAGCGGTTTGCTGCAAGTTGGCAGCCGTCTGTTCGGTACGCGCCGACAGGTCCTGGTTGCCCGATGCGATCTGGCCGGCAGCAGAGGACACGGCATCCACGCCCTCACGCACCTCGCCGATCACCGAGCGCAGGCGCACAGCCATATTGCTCAGCGCATTGAGCAGCTGACCCAATTCATCCTTGCGCGAAGTCTTTGCCTGCACGGTCAGGTCACCGGTGCCAATGGCTTCCGTCAGTGCCACGGCTTCCTGCAAGGGGCGGTTGATATTGCTCACCAGCCAGCGTGCCAGCACGACACCCAGCAGCAGCAGGACGCCAGTGCTGATCCAGCCCAGCAGACTGGCGCGCTCACGCGCAGCATCTGCAGCGACCATCAGCTCCTGCAGCTGCTCGCGCTGCAGGTCAATGAATTCACCGATCTTGCCGCCGTAGATTTCGGCGTAATGCACATACTCACCCAGCGCATAGTTGGCACGTGCGTTGTAGTCGTCCTGATCCACCGTGTTGACCGCGCGTTCACGGCTTTTCTTGAGGTCATCGAACGCAGCCAATACGGCATCAAACGACTTGCGATCGCGCTCGGACACCAGGGCTGCTTCCATTTCCTCCAGAGCAGCAAAAGCAACGGTGTAGAGGTTTTTGAAGCGCTTGGTAAAAGCATCCTGCAGGCGCATCTCATTGGTGGCCTGCATGGCAATACCGGATTCGATGCTGCGCAGAATCTTGCCGCGCATGCTCTCGGCCAGTGCAATCTTGCGCTCAATGCGCTGCACGTCCTGGCGCGACTTTTCCATCGTATGCATGGTGCTTTGCTGTACCCAGAGGTTGGACAGCATCATCACCACAAGCAAACCCAAAATCGTGACCCACAGCTTGGGGGCCACACGCACATTCGACAAATTCATGGCTGTTGATTCTTCACACTGATTGGCTATGCGTACTGCGGCTGCAATGCGCTTCAGAGGTTGCCAAGTGAGTCCAGCGTGATGTACTTCCCGCATGAACTGCCGTTTTACCCATGTTGCCTCCGAAACATGAGCAAGCAACCCGGCTGCCATGGCTTGCAACAGTCAAGCTTTAGGCCCGTGGTTTTGTGGCCCTGTTTTTCAACGAGGTGTACCCTTGGCGATTGCGGATTATGAGGTAACTTTTATTTACAAATAATGGTTTACCCTAATTCCACACTAAATCAGGCCAATAAAAAAAGGCGCCTCGAAAGGCTAATGCCGTTCACTTAAGGTTTTCTGACCTGTTTGATGGGATAGCGTGACGGCACTTTTTTGACCACACGGGGGCATGTTCGCCCCCGTCGCTGTTTGGGGAGCAACCTCTCACTGAGCCTTAT
>JAEZZU010000337.1 GCA_023418355.1 Pseudomonadota bacterium
CTGACGCTATCGTGCGTACAGAAGCCGCCCAGTTTCCTGACTTGGACATGGCGTTTCCTTTCTCGAGGCTGGATATAGGCCGCAGAGGGCGCACTGGCAAACCAGCCTGGGTTCGATAGCTACTGTCGTCTCATGCAACACCCCAGCGCCTTGGGGGCATGAGCGTCCGTCAATGAACGGACATAGCAAAAGCGAAGACGAACCATGTTGCGGTTCGAAGTGGGCGGATTCTAAGTTTCGTCCAAATTACCAGTCAACACTTTAAAACAAATTTAATATTATTTTTTCTTATTTAAGACCATTTGTCAGCGGCACCGAGATCCTGAAATCTAGGGGGAAACCATGATTTACGGGTGCGGCGAGCGCCTACACCGCTATCAAAGCAGGTGTGTTTGATTTTTTCAATGAAGCGATTGATTTAATTAATAAATCGCCTTTTTTCAACACTTTTGTCCGCTGATCCGCCCGGACAAATACCTTCACCTGAGGTGCATCAAGACGATACAAAAACGGCCTGCAGAACTCCTGATGGAAGGCTGCAAGCCGCAAATGCTTCAGGAAGGATTTTTTTCCTGTTCCGGCCAGTCGCGGATGTAGGCCTTGAGCAATTTGTTCTCAAAGTTCTGGCTTTCCACCACGGCCTTGGCCACGTCGTGCAAGCTCACCACGCCAATCAGCTGGCGCTTGTCCATCACCGGCATATAGCGGGTGTGGTGGTCCAGGATCATGCGGCGCACCTCATCGAGCTCGGTCTCGGCCGTGCAGGTCAGCGGGGCATCGTCCATGACCGAACGCACGCGGGTGGTACCCAGGCTGCCGCCGTTCTTGGCAATGGCCTGAATGACTTCACGGAACGTCAGTACGCCGACGACGTCACCGTGCTCCATGACCACCAGTGAGCCCACGTCCTTTTCGGCCATCACGGCCACGGCATCAGCCAGGGCATCATCGGCCTGCGCCACATACAGGCTATTGCCTTTGAAGTGGAGAATGTCGCTCACTTTCATTGGTAGATCTCCAAAACCAAGTCTTTGTCCATGCGAACGAATATAGCCGACATCCGCTGTTCGCAAGCCGCGCAAAGTAACAAGGCTTGTATCTTGTCTGGCGCCATTCAAAAAAATAGCACCTTGCGCTGATCCAGACAGGTTTTCGCAATATTTTTGCTTTCAATCGCTGATTTATCAAGCCCAAGTCGCTCTTTTCTTTGTAGCAATCCAGGATCCTGCGTCACCTAGGCGCTGACCGTCTGGTGCATCTGTGCCAGCATTGCATCCACTCATACCTATATAGACCCTATGGAGACATTGCAATGCCCGGCTACAGCGACCCCGGCTTTGACACCCTGAGCCTGCATGCAGGCGCGCAGCCCGACCCGGCCACGGGCGCACGCGCGGTGCCGATCCACCTGACCACCTCCTTCGTGTTTGAGTCCAGCGACCACGCGGCCAGCCTATTCAACCTGGAGCGCCCGGGGCATGTCTACAGCCGCATCAGCAACCCGACCAATGCCGTGCTGGAGCAGCGCGTGTCGGCGCTGGAAGGCGGCATTGGTGCGATTGCCGTAGCCAGCGGGCAGGCTGCGCTGCACCTGTCGGTGGCCACACTCATGGGCGCGGGCAGCCATATCGTGGCCAGCACGGCCCTGTACGGCGGCAGCCAGAACCTGCTGCACTACACGCTGCGCCGCTTTGGCATTGAGACCACCTTCGTCCAACCCGACGACATTGACGGCTGGAAGGCCGCCATCCGCCCCAACACCCAACTGTTCTTTGGCGAAACCGTGGGCAACCCGGGGCTGGACGTACTGGACATTCCCACCATCTCGCAGATCGCGCACGATGCCGGTGTGCCGCTGCTGGTGGACTCCACGCTGACCTCGCCCTGGCTCATCAGGCCGTTCGAGCATGGTGCGGATCTGGTGTACCACTCGGCCACCAAGTTCCTCTCGGGCCACGGCACGGTGATTGGCGGCATCGTGGTCGATGGCGGCAGCTTCGACTGGGAGGCCTCAGGCAAATTCCCCGAGCTGACCGAGCCCTACGACGGCTTTCACAACATGGTGTTCAGCGAGGAAAGCACCGTCGGCGCCTTCCTGCTGCGCGCGCGCCGCGAGGGGCTGCGCGACTTTGGCGCCTGCATGAGCCCGCACAGCGCCTGGCTGATCCTGCAAGGCATCGAGACCCTGCCGCTGCGCATGGAAAAGCACATGAAGAACACCGAGAAGGTGGTCGAGTTCCTCGCCAGCCACCCCATGGTCAGCCGTGTGGGCCACCCCCTGCTGGAATCGCACCCCTCGCACCAGCTCGCGAAAAAGCTCCTGCCGCGTGGCGCCGGCTCGGTCTTCAGCTTTGACATTGCGGGCAACCGCAACCAGGGCAAGAAGTTCATCGAGACGCTCAAGCTCTTCAGCCACCTCGCCAACGTGGGCGACTGCCGCAGCCTGGTGATCCACCCCGCCAGCACCACGCACTTCCGCATGAGCGATGAGGCGCTCGCGCAGGCCGGCATTGGCCAGGGCACGATCCGCCTGTCGATTGGCCTGGAAGATGCCGACGACCTGATCGACGACCTCAAGCGCGCCCTGAAGGCTGCAGAAAAAGCGGCGTGAGCCATTCAGATAAAAAACAGCCTCTAGCGCTTATCCCACCTGCGAGAACAGCTATGTTTTTTCAAGTCAACGACGCACAGCTCTATGCCTACACCGGCGGCAAGCCTTTCGACGCCGCCAAGCCCACGGCCATCCTGATCCACGGCGTGCTGTGCGACCACAGCGTCTGGACGCTGCAAAGCCGCTACCTGGCCCACCACGGCTGGAACGTGCTGGCCATCGACCTGCCCGGCCACGGCCGCAGCCGCGGTGCCGCGCCCGAGAGCGTGGAAGCCGCGGCGCGCGCCATCGGCCAGCTCATGGATGCTGCGAGCCTGCAACAGGCCGCACTGATCGGCCACAGCTGGGGCAGTCTGATTGCGCTGGAAGCGGCCGCGCAGCTCGGCAACCGAGTAAGCCACCTGGCCCTGGTCGGCATTGCCTACCCGATGAAGGTCTCCCCCGCCCTGCTTGACAGCGCACTGCACACGCCTGAGCAGGCAATCACCATGATCAACACCTTCTCGCGTGCCACGCTCTCGCCGCCCGGCGGCGCAGGCAGCTGGGTCTATGGCGCGGGCATGGCGCTGGGTCGGCGCGTGCTGGCGAGCAACCGCGACACCAACCTGCTCTACACAGGCTTCAAGGCCTGCGACAGCTATGCGCATGGCGAGCAGGCCATCGCCGCCGTGCAGTGCCCCATCCTGTTCGCACTGGGCAAGCAGGACCAGATGACCCCCCCCAAGGCGGCGCAAGGCCTGATCCACACCGCCAAGGCCGCGGGCAAGCAGGTGGATGTGGCGATGCTGCCCATGGGCCACAACCAGATGACGGAGTGCCCGGACGAGACGCTGTTTGCGTTGCGCGACTTTCTGGCGCAGCCCGTCAGCGCCTGAGTTAGATGCTTAAGTTGTGCGCTGCCCTGCCGATACAGCCAGCAGGCACATCGCACCAAGTCTAGGTGGATGCTGAAAGCCCCGGTTGCACCTGCAACCGGGGCTTTCTTCTTGGTGCTTGCAGCAGTGCATAAAAAACGGGCCACAAAGGCCCGTTCCATACGGATGCACGCTGTTTGACTTATGCCACGCGGCGTTTGCCGTACAGGCCTTCGATCTCTTCTGCGTAACGCTCCATGACCTGCTTGCGCTTGACCTTGAGCGTAGGCGTGAGCAGCTGGTTTTCCACGCTCCAGGGCTCCATGGTCAGCAGCAAGGCACGGGGCTGTGCATAGATGGGGAAGTCCAGACTCAGTGCCTGCAGGCGCTTGAGCACGGTCTGCACCACGGCAGGCTGGCGCAGCGCTTCGAGGCTCTGGCCATCCCAGCCCTGCTCGGCCGCAAACACGGCCCAGTTCTCCGCATTGAGCACGGCAATCGCACTGACGTAGGGGCGGTGATCGCCCAGCACCATGATCTGGTCGATCAGCGGATCGGCCAGCAGCGCCAGCTCCAGATCGGCGGGCGAAAGTTTTTCGCCCGTGGAGGTGACGATGATTTCCTTCAGTCGCCCCATGAGGCGAATACGACCGCGCACCAGTTCGGCCTGGTCGCCAGTACGCAGCCAGCCGTCTTCGGTGAAGGCAGCGGCGGTGTCTTCCGGACGCTTCCAGTAGCCCTTCATCACAGTGGGGCCACGCACCTGCAGCTCACGCTGCTCACCAATGCGCACCTGCACGCAGGGCAGTGGCTCGCCCACGGTGGCGGGGTCATTGCTGTCTGGCGTGACCACGGAGATCACGGGCGTGGTTTCCGTCATGCCATAGCCTTGCAGCAAGGTCACGCCCAGTGCCAGGAATACTTTGGCCGTGCTGTGCGGAATGGCTGCGCCACCGGTAATCGCCATGCGCACATGGCCGCCGAACAGATTGGCAATCTGCTGCGCAAGCGCGTCATAGGCTGCAGGCGCAGGCGTGCCGATCAGGCTGGCATCGTGCTTGTGCAGATCGGTGATGCCCTGGCGTGCGCAGAAGTTGGCCCAGCCCCACTCCACACAGCTGAAAAAGGCTTCGCGCTCGGCCTCGGGGCCTGCCAGCACTTTTTCCAGCACCTTGGCATGGGCACGCTCGTAGATACGTGGCACGCACACCAAAATGGTGGGCTTTTCAGTCTGCATGTCCTGCATCAGCAGCGCTGCCGAGCGCGCATACGACGTGCAGGCACCGCAGGCAATGCTCAGGTAGTAGCCACAGGTGCGCTCAAAAGTGTGGGACAGCGGCAGGAAAGACAGAAAACGGTCGTTTTCATTGGGTGCGAGGCGATCGATAAAGTCCATCACATCTGCCAGCACATTGCCATGCGTGAGCATCACCCCCTTGGGCTTGCCCGTGGTGCCTGAGGTATAGACGATGGCGGCCACATCGCCGCGCTGCGGCAGGGCAGGAGCGGGTGCATCGGCCAGTGCCTCACCTTCCTGCAGCCACTGCGCCAGGCTGAGCACGCGGGGCTCGCCCGGCTGGGTTGCCACAGCTTCTGGCAGGTCAATCACCACCACCGTACGCAGGCTGGCCATGGCGTATTCGGTGCCACGCACACGCTCCCACTGGCTCAGACTGGACAGCACCAGCAGGCTGATTTCTGCGTTGTCAAAAATATAGGCAATGCTGGCGGGGTTGTCGGTACTGTGCACGGGCACCGCAATCGCACCGATCTGCAGCACGGCCTGGTCCACGCACATGGCATGTACGCTGTTGGGCAGCCAGATGCCAACACGGTCGGCATGCACAATGCCGCTGCGCTGCAGGGCACAGCGGTACTGCATCACGGCTGCGCCCACTTCACCCCAGCTCAGCTGCTTCCAGGGCAGGTCTTTGCCCACAGATTCACGATAGGCTGGCAGTTCAGGGCTGGCAGCGACACGTGCCTGCAACATATGGGCCAGGCTGGCTTGTTGCCATGGTGGAGAGACAGTTACGCTCATACGCGATAAAAAATAAATGCATCAGAGCACAGCCTAAGGCCGTGCTCCAAGAATGCGTGTAGGTTGATAGGGAATTTGCCAGCAGGCCGGACCTGTGCAAGTCTGCTGCTTCTCTGCAAGAGATCCATGCCAGATGCCGCACGCCATACGCACGCTCCTGTTCTGGCACACCTAGGTAAAAGGCCTTGGTAGCACTGCAGCATGACAGATATGCTAGCAAGTGCTTACCAAGGCCTTATTGCTTCCAATAAAGAAGCATTTAGCGCTTATCCATCAAGGGTTTGCGCCATAAAACACGCATATTTTACCTTGGCAAGCCCTGGCCTGCAGGCACTGGCCCGCCCGTCTCGCCCGGCAGCACCTGGCGCAGCATGCACGCTGCCCAGCCGCTTTGCTGCCACAAGGTGGCCGTGCTTTCCGTCTGCGCCAGCAGCATGTGTTCCATCAGCGGCGCCAGCAAGGTCGTATCCGGGTCAGCCAGCAGCACAAAGCAGGGCTCGCCTTCTTCCAGATACGCCGTGCCACTGGCAGGCATGGCAGCCACCCACCGGATGCTGGTCAGGGCACTGAGCGCCGCCTCCAGCTGTAGCTTGCTCACGCGCAGTCGCCGCGCCAGCACGCGCGCAGTCAGGCCGCGCTGGGGCTGTGCACGCAGCGGGTCCAGCACCGCAATCGCTTCCAGTGCCAGGGACAGCTGCCAGCCCGCATGGCGCATGTCACGCGCAGAACCCGCCAGCAGGCCCGGCAGATAGGCAGCGACCACGGCACCGAGCAAAAAGATGATCCAGCAGGTGTAAATCCAGATCAGCAAGATGGGCAGCGTGGCAAACGTGCCGTAGATGGCCGAGTACGTGGGCACGGTCGACAGATACATGCCCAGCGCCTTCTTGGCCAGCGCCATGCCTATCGCCACAAACAGGCCGCCTGCCCATGCATAGCGCCACTTCACCGGTGTGTTGGGCACAAAGTGGTACAGCGCCGTCATGGCCGCCGACAGCAAGAGGAACTCCAGCGAATTGAACGCCACCTGCGCACTCTCAGGCAGCACTGCCACCAGCCCCCGCGAAGCCGAGAGCACATAGGACGTGGTCGCAATACTCAACCCCATGAGCAGCGGACCAAAGGTCAGCACCCCCCAGTAGATCAGCAGACGCTGGCCCAGCGGACGCATGCGGGGCACGCGCCAGATGCGGTTGAGGGTCTTGTCCATGGTCAGAATCAGACTGACCACCGTGAGCAGCAAAAAGGCCAGGCCCACAATCCCGAGCTGGCTGGCCTTGCTGGAAAACTGCGTCAGATAGTCAATCACCTGCTCGGCAATTTCCATGGGAATCAGCTTGTCGATCAGCCAGGTCTGCAGCGTCTCCTGCAGACGGCCAAAGCTGGGGAAGGCCGTAAACACCGCCAACAGCACCGTAAAAAATGGCACCAGCGCCAGCAGCGTCGTGAAGGTGAGACTGCTGGCCGTCAGACCGAGCTGGTCTTCGCTGAAACGATGCTTGAGGATGTGCAAGGTATTGCGCCAGGGAAATGTTTGCAGCATTTGCCCCAGCTGGACCAGCCGCTGTCGTGCACGGTGAAAAATCAGAGACATGGGCCGTATGATGCCACCCCAATGAATTCTGCAAGCAACAATTTCTCCGGCAGCCCCGTCGTTGCTGCCTCTCGCTGGCTGGCCACCGGCAGTCTGCTGGGCCTGATCATTCTGTGCGTAGTATGGGAGCTTTGGCTGGCGCCGCTGCGCCCCGGCGGGTCATGGGTCGTGCTCAAGGCTTTGCCGCTGTGCATACCGCTGGTCGGCCTGCTCAAGCGCCGCATGTATACCTACCGCTGGGTCAGCCTGCTGGTGTGGCTGTACTTCACCGAAGGCGTGGTGCGTGCCTGGAGTGACAAGGCACCGGGCAACTACCTGGCCATGCTGGAAATCCTGCTGTGCCTGCTGCTGTTTGTGGCCTGCGTATTGCATGTGCGCATACGCCTGCAATCCGCCAAAGCACAGGCCACTGCACCATCCCAACCAGAAAACCAGGAAAGCATCAAGCCATGAACCAAGCAGCACTTCTTGCACAAATGCGCGACATTGTGGGCGCAGCCCATGTACTGACCGATGGCGACCTCAGCGCCTACGAACAGGACTGGCGCAAGCGCGTGCGTGGCAAGGCGCTGGCCGTGGTGCGCCCCGCCAGCACACAGGAAGTGACTGCCGTGGTCAAGGCCTGCGCGGCAGCCAGCGTGAGCATCGTGCCGCAGGGCGGCAACACAGGGCTGTCCGTAGGCTCCACGCCCGACACCAGCGGCGAGCAGATCGTGCTGAACCTGCAGCGCATGCATGCCGTGCGCCAGATCGATGCCGACAACCTGACCATCACCGTCGAGGCAGGCATGGTGCTGCAGACGCTGCAGGACACCGCAGCGCAGGCTGGTTTTCTGTTCCCACTGTCGCTGGCCGCCGAAGGCAGCTGCACCATTGGTGGCAATTTGGGCACCAATGCTGGTGGCACGCAGGTGCTGCGCTACGGAAATACGCGCGAGCTGTGTCTGGGCCTGGAAGTGGTCACGCCGCAGGGCGAAATCTGGGATGGCCTCTCCGGCCTGCGCAAGGACAACACGGGCTATGACCTGCGCGACCTGTTCATCGGCAGCGAAGGCACGCTGGGCATCATCACTGCAGCGACCATGAAGCTGTTCCCGCAGCCCGCCGCACAGCTCACGGCCTTTGCCGCCGTGCCCAGCATGGAAGCGGCCGTGCGCTTGCTGGGTCTGGCACACCAGCATCTGGCAGCGGGGCTGACGGGCTTTGAGGTGATGGGCAAGTTTGCGCTGTCACTGGTCGTCAAGCACATGCCACAGCTGCGCGTTCCGTTTGCCCACATGGCCGAAGCGCCCTACTGCGTGCTGCTGGAAAACTCCGACAGCGAATCCGAAGCCCACGCCCGCGCGCGCTTTGAACACCTGCTGGAACTGGCGCTGGAGGACGGCTGCGTGCTCGACGCCGTGGTGGCTGAGAACATGGCTCAGGCGCACGAGCTGTGGCACATCCGAGAAAGCATTCCGCTGGCCCAGGCCGAGGAAGGGCTGAACATCAAGCACGACATTTCCATTCAGGCTTCCAAAATCCCCGCCTTCGTGGCACACACGGATGCGCTGCTGCAGCGCGAGATTCCGGGTGTACGCCTCGTGAACTTCGGGCATCTGGGCGACGGCAATCTGCACTACAACGTGCAGGTGCCCGAAGGCCAGGACGGCAAAGCGTTTCTGCAGGAGAAAGAAGCCACGGTCAACACGCTGGTCTATGACGCTGTAGCGCAGTTTGGCGGCTCGTTCTCAGCCGAGCACGGCGTGGGCGCACTCAAGGCCGACAAGCTGGTGCGCTACAAGTCGCCCGTGGCGCTGCAGATGATGCGCGCCATCAAACAGACACTGGACCCGCAGAACATCATGAACCCCGGCTGTATCCTGCAGCGCTGAAACTGCCTGCTCCCAAGAAAAAACGCCGCAGCTTGCATGCTTGCGGCGTTTTTTTCAGCGCATGCCCCGTGACCAGGGCTTACGCTTGTTACGACTTGGCTTCCTGGAAGTTGCTGATCATGGTCTGCACATCGGCAGGCCATGGCACATCCACCTGGGCAGGATCCTGGAACACCTGGCTCTTGCCCTCCGTGCTCAGCCACACGCGAACGGCATTCTGCGCAGGATCGACCACGATGGCAGCCATTTCTTCCCCGCCCTGGTGTGCGCGGTTGCCCGTGATGAACAGGCGCTCACCATCCTTGGTCAGCGGGCTGGCTACTTCCAGGTTCTGCAGTACCAGCTTGTAGGTATCCTCACCCAGCAGGGCCTTCAGGCGCTCAGCCAGTACGCCCGAGACCAGATAGCTGTTGTCGCCGGGGTAGGTACCCACGCTCTTTTCCAGATCCTGCAGCGCAGATGCAGCGCTGGCAGCTGGAGCGCTGGCCGCTGGCACGCTTTCCACCGTGACGGTTTCAGCGCTGATGACTTCCTCTTGCGGCGCTGGTGCTGCGCCAGTGGTGTTGTCCGTGCTTGCACGGTCACAGGCTGACAATGCGGCGACTGCAGCCAGTACCGCTGCAGCCTGCAGTGCGGAAGAAAAACGCAATTTCATAATGACCTCCAGAATCAATGTGGTGCAGGCATACAAGCTGTCCGTGCTTGCACATGACGAGCCGACAAATTCATGCCTCAACCTAGCATGTTGCGTGCAGCTTCGCTGTTTGTCTGTCCGCTAAAGCCGCATCTGCAGGCGCAGATATCAGGACGCATCCTCCAGTTCAACGGCTTGACGCGGATGTTGACTTCACCTTACCGCACCTGCAGCTTCTTGCAGAGCGCCTGCTTGTAACCTCATGCAAAACGCCACCTACAACGCACCGTACTCCTTGGGAAAGCGATTGGTGTGCGCACAGTCACATGTCCAGTAGCAGCCAGGGCTGAACATCCAGAGGCTGCAGCTTGTGTTCCAGGCTCAGTGCAATGTCCGGCAAGTCTACGGGCTGCGCAGTACACAGCGCCCAAAACAGACGACGTGCATCCGCATCTGTGGCCTGCCACATCCAGCCGTAGCCCAGCACACGGGCATCCGGGGGCTGCGCATCAGGTACACAGCAACTGATTTGTGTAATGCGCTGGAAATCTATGCCCGTGCCCAGGCACTTGAACCATGCTTCTTTCAACACCCAGCATTGAATAAAGCGTTCCGCCCGCTCTGCGTCAGATGCCATGCTGCCCAGCATCTGCAATTCGCTCGGCGAGCACACCAGTTGCGCCGCGTCACGGATATTGCGCAAGCGCCTGGAAGGCAAGACTTCCAGATCCACGCCCAAGGCAAAGGGCGCGCTGGCACAGCTCACATAGTCCTGACTGTGCGCGAGAGACAGTGATGGTGGATGGGGGATGCTGACATGGGGGATAACAGCCGGGGCGCTTCCTTCGCTGGCAGACAAATGCACCTTGTCCAGTTGGATGCCCGACAGCCCCAGAACCTGCCGCAGCCCATAGCGACAGGCCATAAATTCACGCTGCCGCCTTTCTGTCTGCAAAGACTGATAACGTTGCTGCTCCTGAGCAGACAGCCAGGGTGTTGCCAATTGCTGTGCCTGCTCCCATAGGGCAGCCTGCGAAGCAATCAGCAACTGAATCGGCAATGCCAATTACTTGCCTACCCGTGCGTAGGTGCCCTTGAGCGCCACGCCAGCCATGATGTTGCCAGCATGGCACTCGTAGTTCACAGGGTCTTTCTTGGTGTTCTTCTTGTAGAAGCTATGCAGATCGACCACGGCATTGGCGCCCTTTTGCTTGGCCGAGGCTTCAAATGCCACCAGCGTGGACAGCGCAGCCCACTGGCATGCTGTCACGTCATCCTTGCCCACGCCATTGGTCTTCTTGTTGGATACACCTTCGCCGAACTTGGCCGCCACGCGAGGCGTCTTGGCACCAGACAGGTAGAACTTCACGCTACCGTCCAGCTTGCCATTTTCCAGCCCCAGCTTCACCACATCCGCCAGCGGCAGCATCAGCACATCATCGCGAGCCTGTGCCACCGTCATCGCCGTCATTGCAGCAATTGCCAACACGAGTTTCTTCATTGTTCTACCTTTCATAAGTTGCTTAAGTACTCGTACAAGGAGCTTTCTGCTCCTTGATGCGCAGCATGTGTCTCCATCAAGCTGCTGCAGCATCTCTCCAGCGCCGGAAGATCAACGATGTATTGATGCCACCAAACGCAAAGTTATTGCTCATCACAATGTCGGTATCGACCTCGCGCGGCTGTTCCATGATGTAGTCCAGCGCTGCACAGCGCTCGTCCGGCTGGGTCAGATTGGCATTGGCAGCAAACCAGCCCTCCTGCATCATTTGCAGCGTCATCCATGCCTCCAGCGAGCCACAGGCCCCAAGCGTGTGCCCCATGTAGCCTTTGAGCGTACTGACAGGCACATGATTGCCAAAGACCTCATACGTGGCCTTTGACTCAGCGATATCGCCCTGATCTGTGGCCGTGCCATGGGCATTGATATAGCCCACCTGCTCGGGAGCAATGCCGGCATCATCCAGCGCCATGCGCATGGCCTGTGCCATGGTGGCCGGGTTGGGATGCGTGACATGGGTGCCGTCGGAATTGCTGGCAAAGCCAATGATTTCCGCCAGGATGGTGGCTCCACGCGCCTGAGCATGCTCCAGCTCTTCCAGCACGAAAGTGCAGGCACCTTCGCCCAGCACCAGACCATCACGCTGGCTGTCAAACGGACGAGGTGTCAGCTCTGGTGTCTCGTTTTTCAGGCTGGTGGCAAACAGCGTGTCAAACACCGCAGCCTGCGTCGCATCCAGCTCTTCTGCACCACCTGCCAGCATGGCCAGCTGCTTGCCGCTTTGAATGGCTTCAAACGCATAACCAATGCCCTGACTGCCTGAGGTACAGGCACTCGAGGTAGTGATGATGCGACCCGTCGTACCAAAGAACACCCCGATGTTCACCGCCGCTGTGTGCGACATCATCTTGATGTAAGTATTGGCGTTGATGCCTTCGGTACTCTTGTCCGCCATCATCCGGCCAAAGTCACCAATCGCTGCTGGCGTGCCTGCAGACGAGCCATAGGAAACACCCATGTGGCCGCTTTTGACAAAAGGGTCCCCCAGCAGGCCGGCCTGCTCCAGAGCCATTTCGGTCGCGCGCGTTGCCATGAGGGCCACACGGCCCATGCTGCGCATGGTTTTGCGGTTGTAATGCGGTGGCAGTTCGAATGGCGGCACCGTACTGCCCAGCTGGGTATTGAGCCCTTCGTAGTCTTTCCACTCCTGCATCACACGGATGGCCGTACGCCCCTGCAGCAGATGGCTGCGAACGGTGTGCCAGTCGTGGCCCAGCGGGCTGAGTGCCCCGACGCCGGTCACCACGACACGTTTTTTTGCACTGCCACTCATCCGACCATCCCTCCGTTGACTGATATGACTTGGCGTGTAATGTACGACGCCTCTGGCCCCATCAGGAACGCCACTGTGCCCGCCACCTCCTCGACCTTGCCCATGCGGCGCATGGGAATCAGGTCCAGCGCATGCTCCAGCACCTCCTCGCTGACCATCTCGGTATCAATCAGTCCAGGTGCTACACAGTTCACGGTGATATCGCGTTTGGCCAGTTCAATGGCCAGGGATTTGGTTGCAGCAATCACACCTGCCTTGGCGGCGCTGTAATTGGTCTGCCCACGATTGCCCATCAAGGCAGACACCGAAGCCAGCGTCACAATGCGCCCAGGCTGGCGGCGGCGCACCATGGGCATCACCACAGGGTGCAAGACGTTGTAGAACGCATCCAGGTTGGTGTGCACGACCGCATCCCACTCCTCACCTGTCATGGCAGGGAATGCGTTGTCCTGCGCAATACCCGCATTGCACACCACGCCGTAATAGGCGCCATGCTGCGCCATATCGGCTTCCAGTGCTGCTGCAGCGGCCTGGCGATCTGCTACATCAAACTGCAGCACCCGTGCCTGACGGCCCAGGTCCTGAATCTGCTGCGCCACAGCTTCGGCCTGCGCCAGGCCACTGCGGCAATGCACAACCACATCAAAACCATCGCGTGCCAATCGCAATGCAATTGCACGCCCAATACCACGACTGGAGCCCGTGACCAGCACGGTGCTGGTACGCTTGGAATCATTCATCTGTATTCCCTGTTTCCTGTTTTTCTATGGCTTGCAGGTAGGCGCTGCCATCTTCTGGTTCATAGACGGAGATGCGTGCCTGAGCCACGGTGTCGCCACTGCCGTCCTGAATGCGGCAGTCAAACATGCCCAGTCCGTTGTCGCCCACCAGTTCACTGCACACCTGCACCTGCAGCCGTGTGCCGACGGGGAAAAAAGCAGTCTTCGCTTCAAACTTGCGTGTACCCAGCAAAAAGCCCAGCTTCACAGCCTGCCCGGCCTGTACCGCCTGCCATCCTGCCCATGCCGCCACCGTCTGTGCCATGTACTCCAGCCCCACCCAGGCAGGCATACCTTCATCCTGCAGAAACAGGCCATCGCGTGGCACTGTCACTTCTGCCGTGGCAGTTTCTGCATCGGCATGCAACAAACGGTCCAGCAGCAGCATGGCGCCACGGTGAGGCACATAGTGCTCAATCGGAAGCAAAGTAGTCATCGTCTCTGGTGTATCCATACCCATCATTCGCTCGCCAGCACCAGCGCGCAGTTACTGCCACCAAAGGCAAAGGAGTTGCTGAGCACTGCCTTGGGCTTGCGTCTGGATACCTCTCCAGGCTGCACCACATGCAGCGCAGGCAAAGCGACATCACGTACCCCATCCCACCCGTGCACAGGCAGCAGACCCTGCGGGTTATCCTGCAGCACACACATGGCAATCGCGGCCTCCAGAGCACCGGCTGCTGCCAGACAGTGCCCTGTCATGGGTTTGGTCGAGCTCACCGGCACATCGCTGCCCAGCACCGCATGTACCGCCAGGCTTTCCATGGCGTCGTTGTGCGCAGTGGCGGTGCCATGCAGATTCACATAGTCCATGGCAGCGGCTGTCATGCCTGCACGCTGCAAGGCCAGCTCCATGGCAGCCACCGCACCAGCACCCGAAGGATCTGGAGCGGACATGTGATGGGCATCCTGCGTCTCGCCCCAGCCTGCCAGACGCACAGCGGCGGACTCTCGAGTCAGCAGGAAAAAAGCAGCAGCCTCTCCCAGATTGATGCCTTTGCGGTGCGCTGACAGCGGATTGCAGCGTGCAGCAGACACGGCCTCCAGCGCGCTGAAGCCTGCAACCGTGAAGGCACACAAGGCATCGACGCCGCCAGCCACCACAGCATCCACCATACCCATGTTCAGCAGACGCGCGGCTGATGCCAGCGCCTTGGCACCGGAGGAGCAGGCCGTGGAAATCGTATGTGCGGGGCCCTGGATACCCAGCTGCTGCGCCAGAAAGCTGGCGACATTGCCCATTTCCTGCACCGCGTAATCAAAGCCCTGCGGAAAGCGGCCCTGCTGCACCAGCTGTGACGCAGCCGCTTCTCCTTCCTGGACGCCGGCAGTGCTGGTGCCCACAACCAGCGCCACACGCATTGCACCCCAGCGCTGCACTGCGGCCCCTATCTGCTCCCGCATGGGATGCAATGCCGCCCATGCCAGCGCATTGTTGCGTGAACGCTGATGTGCTGGCGCATATGCCAGGGAAGGCAGTTGCAGCGAGGCTGGCAGGCACCCCAGCGGCAGGCTACGGCCTGGCGAATACTGCTCGGTCTGGGTCAGAGGAGAAACATCCTGCATGCCAAAAAGCCGCTCACGCATGTGCTGCGGGGAGTGGCCCAGCGCACTCCAGGCACTCCAGGCATGGATGAAAACCGGAGCCATACCGCTCATGCGCCCTGCCCTTCAGCGGCGCAGGGCTGCGTGCCATCAGCAGACTCAATACGCAGCCGCCAGCCCGCAGGGGCATACGTGATTTCCAGCGTATTCACATTTATTTTTTGAATCAAAATTCGCCTCTCACGCTTATATAGAAAGCGTCTCCAGCTATTATTTTCTTCTATTTCCCAGCCTGCTGGTAGTGCCTGCTGTACAACATCCAGCGGCCATAGAGCCAGCTGCATATCGCTCAGAACCTGTGCAGGCTTGAGAACGTCGGGCCACCAGCGCGACAGATCAGCGTGCAGTTGCTGACCGTCCCACATCAGGATCCCCATGCGCTGGCCCATATGAAACAGGGCCAGCCTGACCATGGTCGCATCCACCTCCAGCATGGCATCCAGCGTTTGCGGCTTTTGCTGCGGCGCAAACACTGTCAGACGTTGTTGCACGGCAAATGTGCAGCCCAGCACCTGCGCTGGCAATGCCAGCACTGGTGCGGGCTCCAGTGCTGGCATTGCCACTTGGTCAGGCAAGCCATGGCCTGTGGGCTGCACCGTGCCACAGCCAGCCAGCGCCAACGTGCCAGCGACCAGCAGTACTGCGCCCAGCAGATCGCAGCGGTTTTTCATGCGCACGCTGGCTCGCGCTTTGTAGACATGCACACCTGGTGCAAGACATTCAGACGGCGCTGCGGCTCCGCCACATAGGGGTTGCGCACATCCCATGCATAGCCAGCGAGGATCGAGGAAATCATGCGACGAATCTCAGGGTTGTGCTCCTCATGGAAGATCACATCCTGAAAGCTCCCTTCATACCAGCCAGATACAAATGCTCTGAAGGTGTTCACGCCGGCTTGCAAAGGTACGGCATAGTCCTTTTGCCAGTCCACGGCTTCTCCCTTGAAGCACCGATCAATGCACCGTGCCGCCAGGCTTGAAGAGGTAAAGGCAATCGTGACGCCGCTGGAGAACACAGGATCCAGAAACTCGCCCGCATTGCCCAGCAACGCAAACCCCTTGCCCCACAGTGAAGTGACATTGGCCGAGTAGCCCGTGATGGAGCGGCCCGGTGTGTCCCAGACCGCATGGCGCAGCACATGCGCCAGGCTCGGTGTTTCCGCAATGATGGCACGCAGGCGCTCGACTTCCGTCCCTTGATAGCGCGCCAGAAACTCTGGGGTGGCCACAACGCCCTGAGAGCAACGTCCATTGGAAAATGGAATGGTCCAGAACCAGACATCCTGATGCTCTGGATGCACGGAAATCAGGATCTTGTTGCGATCCATGTCTTCACGTGCAATGCGATCCTCGATATGCGTGAACAGTGCCCCACGCACGGGAAAGTCCGAAGGACGCTCCAGATCCAGCATGCGCGGCAGGATGCGCGCAAAGCCGCTGGCATCGAGCAAAAAGCGCGCTTGCACGATGTACTCCTCCCCTTCTGGGGAACGCGCGGTCACCTGTGGCTGCTCGCCAGACACGTCCACTGCGATCACCGTGTGACGGTAACGAATCTGTGCGCCAGCTTTTTCTGCCGCATCAGCCAGCACCTTGTCAAACTGGCCACGTTGCACCTGATAGGTCGTACCCCAGCCTGGCGAGAACTTGTCCCGGAAATCAAATTCCGTGCGCAGCTCCCCCTTGGCAAAGGCGGCACCGTTCTTGTACTGAAAGCCTGCCTCCACCACATCCTGCAGCATGCCTGCTTCCTCAATGTAGGCCATGCTCTGCGGCAGCAGGCTTTCACCAATGGAAAAGCGGGGAAAAGTTTCCTTTTCCAGAATCAGCACCTGCCGCCCCTGCTTGCGCAGCAGGCCTGCCGCCACCGCCCCTGAAGGCCCCGCCCCAATAATCAAAACTTCGGTTTGCTCTACACGCATCATTACTTCCTCCCTCTTCGTGCTTGTTGAGGTATTACTTGCTGTGCTGTGCTGTCCTGCGCTGTCTGCTGCCTGTCGCGGTGCACGGTACAAAGGCGCCAGCACCAGCACCAGCGGCAGGCCCAGCATCAATGTCATGCCAAATGCCTTGAGTGCCGGAGTCTGAGACAAGCCCAGCAGCCCAAACGACAGCCAGGTACTGCCAGCACCTATCACGACTGCCAGCCAGGCCTGAGGATCGTCCTCATGCTCCTGCAAAAAGATGCCGTAATCCACGCCCACACCCAGCAGGAGCATCAGCGCCAGTACGTTAAACAGCTGCCACGGCATGCCCAGCAGGGCCATCACGCCCACGACCAGCACACTGGCCAGTACCGTAGGTAACCAGGCACGCCAGGCCTGGCGACCAAAGCGCCAGCACAGCGCCAGCAGCACCAGCACATGCCCCAGCACCAGCAGCTCGGTCATGGAAATACGGTAGCGCTGCAGCAGACTGGAAATTTCCGCAGGCTTGTCCACCCAGGTCACGCCCTCCAGCCCCTGTGCAATCTGTGCCAGCACCGGCAGTGCCTCCGCCCCCTGAATGCCACGCAGCATGACCAGAGCGCGGTATGTCCCATCGTGCTGTCCCAGCCACAGCGCGCTGGCGGCTGCAGCAACCGGTTGCTCTAGCCAGCGCTCCACGGTCAGTGGCTGCTCCAGCTGAGCTGCCGGCACGGTAAATGATTCATCCAGCTGCGTATTGACACCCGTCAGCACGGCTTGCTGCACGCGTTGTACCAAAGCCCTGTCTTCTGCCTGGCGACGCGCAGACGGCACCCATTGCGAGATCGCGCTATAGCCAGCTAAGTACTTGTCTGCCACCAGGCTCTGGAGCTGGTCTGTCAATGCTTCTTCGCGCTCCAGCAGCTCCTGCTCAGTCTGTCCCTTGACCAGATAAAACTGCGCCGGGCTGGGCAAGCCCATATAGCTGGACACCTTGAGCTGCTGCGCGACCAGTGCCTGGGATGCGTTTTGCAGCTGGCGCACATCATCCTGCACGTGCAAGGCCCCACTGCCCCATACCAGCGCAAGCACAGCCCCACACACAGTGACCGTTACCAGCCCCACATGCCTGCATCTGGGCCATGCTCGCAGCGTCTGGCCAATGCGCTGCGCCACCCGGCTGTGCGGCACACGCCCGCTATCGAGCCAGGGGAACCAGCACACCACGGTCAGCATGGCTGCAGTCAACCCCACTACCGAGAAAACAGCCATCTGCCGCAGCCCAGGAAACGACGCCACGCCAAGCGCCAGGTAGGCGATCACGCTGGTGCCCAGCGCCAGCCACAGCGAAGGCATCAACGCCTGCATGAGCTGGTAAGGCGGGCGATCAGGCTCTCCCTGCCGTGCTGCAAAGTAGTGAATGCCATAGTCTTCGGCCACCCCCACCAGGCTGGCACCGAACACCAGCGTCAGCAGGTGCACCTCACCAAACCACCAGACGGTGACGCTCAGTGCCACGGCGCAGCCAACCGCCAGCGACAGGCCCACCAGCAGCACGGGCCGGGTAGATCGAAACGCCAGCCAGGCCAGCAGCAACACCCCGGCCAGAGAACCCCAGCCAATGGTGTTGATCTCACCATGCGCCTGCACAGCCGCTGCCTCTGCATGCAATGGCACGCCCGCCACAACCATCTGCAACTGGGGGGCGTGGGTACGGGCCGCAGCAAAAGCTGCCTGCAACGCAGCATCCAGCTCTGGCTCGCCAGAGAGCTTGAACGCGGAACCTTGCAATGCAAACTGCAAGACCTGCCATTGCAATCCTTCAGCCTGCAGCCACAGGGCGCCATCGCGTGGCCGCGCACGGCTCTGTGCCGCGCGTGCACCCCACCACTGCGTCCACAGTCCCAGCGGGTCTTCCACCCAGTCCCCCAGCCGTGCCTGCATGGCGGGCTGGTACAAGGCCTGCAGGGCCTGCTGTACCAGCTGTGCATCCGGCGTTTGCGCCAGCACTTTGCGCTGCTCGGGCGTGAGCAATGCCTGGCGCCAGGGCTGGTAAAAGTCCAGGGCAGACTGCATGGAGCTGGTCTGGACCAGCTCCGTCTCTTTCAGGCGCCCGCCATCATCGGCCGCCAACTGCTGGCGAAATGCCTGTGCAGCAGCACGGGTGGCATTCCAGTCTGGTGCGCCCAGCATCACTACCAGCTGGCGCGAGAGCTGCTCGGACAACTGCTGTGTAGCCTGTGCAACATCCGGCGCATGCTCATCCACTGGCAGCAGCGCCAGCACATCCGTATCAATGCGTCCCTGCTGCCAGAAACGCCACTGGTGTACGGCCACGCACAGCACCACCAGCAGCCACAGCAGGGCAGCGGTACGCCACCAGCCGGATGGTCTGAGGCGCGGCGCCAAAATACGTGCAGCAGGCGCTGCGTGCGGAGCATCAGTCATAACGGATGGCTTGTCTTACTTGAACAGTGCAGCCTCCGCATCTGACAGATGCTGGCTGGCTGCGACGTCATGGATGCGAATCTCGCTGCGATCACCGCGCGCTTCATACAGCTGCACCTGCTGCACAAAGGCCTGCCCCTGCAGCTCAATTTTTTGCAGCCACTGCGCCAGCAGCTGGTCGCGCGGTTTGAGCTGCAAACTCCATCCCGAGGGCTGCACCTTGCCACTGACTTCAAACATCTGGCCCAGCTGCGCCACATTGGCAGACATCACCGCAAACAGCATGGCATTCACCGTACGCAGCACGGGCTCATCGCTGGCCTGCATCTGCAGGCTCACCGCACCATTCGCATCGCGCGACTGCAGACTTTCAGGCGTCACCACCAGTGTCGAAGCAAAGGGTTGCTGTACCTGCCACACAATGCCCTGCGACTGTGCCACCACAAACTCGCCAGAAGAGCGCAGTGGCTGCTTGAAGCCCTGCACATGCTTGAGCTGTTCAAAGTGCCCCTTGATTACGGGGGCTGGCTGCAGCTGGGCATGCACCTGCTGCAGCAATGCATGAGTCTGCGCGTCCATCGATGCCTTAGCTGGCTCTGCCGACGGAACGGTGTCCGACGCCAGCGCCTGCCCCCCTGCACACAGGCTGAAGACGGATACCACTACCCATGCCCATTTCGCGTGCTTCATGGCTGCACCCCCAGTCGCTCCCACAGCACAGGAGGGCAGACAAAACACATTTCGCGCGTGCGCATGTCCACCGCCACCTGGATGGTATGTGCCGTATTGACCTTGCGCCCTGTTTGCGCATCACGCAGTACATAGTCGATGCGCAGGCGGTTTTCCCACTCCGTGATGCTTGCCTTCATCACCAGCTTTTGACCAAAGGTCGCAGGTCGCACGTATTTGAGGTGCATGTCCACCACGGGCCATGCATAGCCTGATTCACGCATGCGAGGGTAGTCGTAATCCAACTTGGCCAGCAATGCGCTGCGTGCCAGTTCCATGTAGCGCACATAGTTGCCGTGGTAGACGATCTCCATGACGTCAATGTCATAAAACGCAGGAGTGATCTCTATCTCATGCGACAGACGCTCTCGCGACGCCAGTTCTTTTTCAGTAGGCATACAGCTTCCACGCTTGGTTGCGGATATCGACCAGCAAACGCTGCAGGTCCTGGTCCAGAGCACGGTCTTCTTCGACCAGTGCAATGCGTTCATTCAAATCATCCAGCCAGGCCTGCAATGTGGCTCCGACTGGCACATCGGGCTGCACACGCTGGCGCAGATGCACGGCCTGCCGCGCAGCAATCAGCATGGCTGCAACCACCTGCTCGGTCAGCTCGAGCACCCGCAGCGCATCCCGCGCAGCAATGGTGCCCATGCTGACTTTGTCCTGGTTGTGGCACTCGGTCGAGCGAGAGAAGACCGATGCAGGCATGGTCTGCTTGAGCGCTTCGGCTGTCCATGCCGACACGCTGATCTGCAAGGCCTTCAGGCCATGATTGATGGCCTGACGCTCCCCTTGCACAGCCGACAGATTCGACGGCAGCCCCTGGCTATAGCGGGTATCCACCAGCAGCGCCAGCTGCCTGTCCAGCAGATCGGCAACGTTGGCAACCGTGTTCTTCAAGGTGTCCATGGCCAGCGCGATGTGACCACCATAAAAGTGGCCACCATGCAGCACACGCTCCTGATCTGGCTCGATCAAGGGATTGTCATTGGCGGAGTTCAGCTCTCCTTCGATCAGCTGACGCAGGAAAGGCAGCGCATCCTCCAGCACGCCGATCACATGCGGCGCACAACGCAAGGAATAGCGGTCCTGCAAGCGGTGCGAATTGCGCAGTGGTACTTCCGCGACCAGATCACCACGAATACGGGCAGCCACACGCTGCTGACCTGCGTGCGGTTTGGCGGCAAACAGCGTTGCATCAAAGTGGTGGGCATTGCCTGCAATCCCCACGACATTGGCAGCGGTCAGACGGCATGCCAGGCGCGCCACATAATCCGCACGCTGACAGGCCAGGCAAGCCAAGCCTGTCATGACCGCCGTACCGTTCATCAAGGCCAGCCCTTCCTTGGGGCGCAACTGCAAAGGTGCGGCCCCTGTCTGTTCCAGCGCTTGCGCTGCAGGCATGCGCTGGCCTTGATAGATCACTTCCCGCTCGCCACACAGCACAGCTGCCACATAGGACAGGGGTGTGAGATCACCACTGGCACCCACTGAACCTTCTGCCGGAATCAAGGGCAGGATGTCGTGCTGCAGCAAGTGCTCCAGCTGCTGCAGCAAAGTCCAGCTCACGGCCGAAAAGCCCTGAGACAGAGAAGCCAGACGACTGGCCAGCACCGCACGCGTTTCTACCTCTGTCAAGAAGCGCCCTGCACCGCAGCCATGGTAGGCGTAGAGATGGTGTGGCAGCTGCGTCACCAGCGCAGGTGGGATTTCCACCGTGCAGGAGTCGCCATAGCCGGTCGTCACGCCATACACCACCCCATCCTCACGCAGCAGGCGATCCAGAAAATCTGCGCCTTTCTGAATACGTGTGCGGAACTCAGGTGCTGTCGACAGCGCTGCCCTGGCATGCCCGTGTGCAATCGCGCATATGTGCTCAATCTGCAGCGGTGAGCCATCAAACACCACAATGGCGGGAGGATTCTTTGTCATGCGGAAGTGTCTCTTTGTTGTTGTATCAAGCCCGGCGTTGTGCCTTGCTCCCAGAACGGAAAGAAGTTGAACCAGTCATAAGGGGCCTTGCACAGCATGCGCTCCAGCTGCTGTGCATACAGCCCGGCGTACTGCGCCAGTGCTTCTTCGCGGCGCGCACGCGGCAGCTGCACCTGTGTGGCAAGGGGCACAAACTCCACGGCATAGCCGTCGCCCTCATGCACGCAGCCCATGAAATACAGGGGGCATTTGAGCAAGGCTGACAGCACATAAGGCCCGGTCGGGAAAGGCGCCACATGACCCAGAAACTGGGCCTGGGTGATCTTGCTGTCATGCACGGGCACCCGGTCTCCGGCAATGGCTATGAACTCCCCTTGTGCCACGCGTTCGGCCAGCACCATGGCAGTGGCAGCGCTAAACTCACTGACCTGCAGCAGACGTACACCACTGTCTGGCACCAGCCGCTGCAGCAAGCGGTTGAACTGCTCTGCATGCCTGGTGTGCACCAGCACATTCAGCCGAAGCTTTGCACGCTGCTTGGCGATCACCTGACACAGTTCAATACATCCCATGTGTGCAGTGACCACAATCGCGCCCTTGCCCTGCTCCAGCAATTCCACCAGCGGCTGCCTGCCCTCAAAACGGACTTTGTCCGTACGGTAGCGGCCTGTCAGAGCCAGCAGCTTGTCGAGAATGACCTGGGCAAACACGCCGAAATGGCGCATGCTGTGTCGCCAGCCTGGCGTGTGCTTCCAGATACCGTGACGCGCCTGCAGCCGCTGCAAATATTGAAGCGATGAGCGCCTGGCCAGTGGGCGTGACAGCCAGTAATAGGCCACGACCGGATACAGACACAACAGGAATGGCCAGCGCCCCAGCAAGCGGTGCACGTAGTACAGCACCCACATGCCAAGCACGAAGGTGCTCTCCCCAATCTGCGCCCAATGCACAGCGCGCGTGGAGGAAGTTGGCTCACTCACGCTCTGGCTCCCCGCATGCTGCGTTGGAGTTTGCGCAGCAGCAGCACGGGACTGCGCAGCAGCATGCCCACAAACAATTTGGCGTGCATGCGCGAAATCAGCACGTTATCGCGCAGCACACGGAAGTGCGACAGACCATCTTGCGGATAGGTCACCCGCGTGTAGACCGTCACAAACGGCACGCCCTGCCAATGCAGGCGTACCAGCACTTCGCTATCGAACTCCATGCGCTTGCCAATATGGGCGCTATCGAGCACAGCCACTACAGGCGCCAGCGGATACACCCGAAAACCGCACATGGAGTCCCGAATATCGAGTGACAGGGTATTGATCCATACCCAGATATGGGTGGCATAGCGCCCATAGAGGCGCTTCTTTGGCACGCTGGCATCGTAGACAGGCGCGCCACAAATCATGGCATGGGGATGCTGGCGCGCCTGGGCCACAAATTTTTCGATATCTGCCACGGCATGCTGTCCATCGGCATCAATCTGCAGGGCATGCGTGAAGCCCTGGCTCAACGCCTGCCGCAGACCCGCCATCATGGCCCCGCCCTTGCCCTCATTCACTGGCAGACGCAGCAATTGCACACGCCCTATCCCGGCAATCGCACTGGCTTGTCCCTGATAGCGTTCAACCAGGGCATCCAGTACCGCTGCGCAGCCTGCCTCTGATCCATCGTCCACCAGCAGACATGGCAAACCCTCCTGCAAGACGCCTTCGAGCATGGCACCTACCGTTGAGGGGTGGTTGTAGACAGGAATGATGGCAATGGGCAGAAAAGTTGCGTCTGCCCCGACTGGCATGCATGGTTTCATGGCTGCACCTGCACCAGCTTGCCACTGGCGTGTGGGCCACGCGGGGAACTCAGCGCAAACTGCAAACGCTGGCCTGTGGCATCCCAGTTCAGCACCAGCTGCACGGTGTCGCCAGGCAGGATGGGCTGCTGAAACTTCAGCACTTCGGCACGCACAAAACGCGGCTGCAATCCAAAGGCCTGCTGGGCGCAATGCACGGCCCACTGCAGCTGTGCCACGCCAGGCACCAGCGTACCTTGCGGGAAATGACCTTCCAGCACCCGCAAACTGGGGTCTACATACAGCTGTGCAGTAGCCTTTGCCTGCGTGCGTTCCAGCCACTGTGGCTGTGGAATGCTCGGATTAAACAGCTGCAGCAAAGCCTGCTGCGTGATCTTGCTCTGCGCATTGACAGGCATCTGCGACACATAGCGCCAGCTGCGTGGCAAAGCCACACGCTCTACATAGGCGGACAAATGCTGACGCAAAGCCTCTCCCATGGTCCGGCGGCCGCACTGTTGCAGCTGTGCCCATCCGGCTTCCGTCAGCTCCAGAACCACGCCAATGCGTGCCAGTGCACCTGCAGATTCCAGCACGACGGCCTTCGCCTGCTGTACCCAGGGCAGCGTCTGCAAGGCCTGCTCCATCGCCGTCAGTGACACGCGTTTTTCCGCAATCTTGACCACCCGGTCGGCACGCCCCTGCAGCACAAAGCTGCGGCCATCGGCGCTGACTTGCGCGCGATCTGCCGACGTCCACCAGGACGCTGCATCGGCCAGATGTGCAGATCGCACAGCCAGCAGACCGTCGTCCTGCACACGGACCTGCACACCAGGCAACAGCTGCCATGTATCGCCATGCTCGGCACGTCTGCGCCAGGCAATGCCCCCGGTTTCCGAACTGCCAAACACTTCCGTGGGGGAGTGCTGCAGCAACTGCAGGCAGTGCCCCGCAGCCTCGGCAGACAACGGCCCTCCCGACGAAAACACACGGCACACATTTGCGCTTGCAGACGACCAGTCCAGGTGGCTGGGCAAACGACTTAAAAAGGCGGGGCTGGACACAAGTACGGCCCGGCTGTGCTGCTCCAGTTCATGCTGCACCTCTTCGGGGTAGCGCAGCATGCGTTCCCCTATGGGCCTTCCCGCAGACAAGGGCCACAGAATGCGAAACAGCAGGCCATAAATATGCTGGTGAGAGACGGTAGCCACCACCTGCCATGCCGCACTGTCTGCCTCGGCAAAGGCAGCCTGCAGGGCATGAACTTCTGCATCCAGCTGCGACAGCTTTTTGACAATGCGTTCGGGCTGACCGGTGGAGCCAGAAGTGAACATCACCACCTTGCAGGCCTGCATGTCCAGCGGCTCCAATGGCAGCCACTGCTGGCCCTCAGCAGCCAGCGGCTGCACCGCCTGCGGTAAATCACCCGCACAGGCATGCACAGATGGCAGCAGCGATTGCAGGGTATAGGGCTGCGCATCGCTGGCCAGTACAGGCGTTTTGCCTGCATGCCAGGCCCCCCACAGCGCAGCAGAAAAAGCGACTGCATCCTCAAAGTACAGCGCCACATCCGAACCAGACACTTGTGCAAACGCAGTACGCCATGCTTGCACCCTCTGCACCCACTGTGCATGTGTCAGCCGCTGTGTATTTACAGATGCCACCTGGCATGCGGCCTTGTCAGCTGTGGCCAGTGCCACCTGCGCCAATGGCAGGCCTTGTGTCACATTCACCCGTTCTTCCTCTTCATTTGCCCGGCTTCTGCTTGCGCATGCCGGCGGCGTACACGCTGGCGCACACACCATTCACCTGCCATCAGCATGCCCATCAGCACATACGACAGCAGGCCGTTGTACAGCGCCCAGACTGCATCACTGGCCCAGCACGCGGTCACCAGTGCAATGGCCGCATTCACGACAAAAAACGCACACCAGACTTTGGTCACCTGTGCCGTATAGCGCACGGCCTGCGCCGGCAGATCAGGCTCCTGCAGCCGTGCCAGCCGCTCTACCACCGTGGGCGGCTGCCACAGGCTGTAAGCAAAAATGCCCAGCAGCACCAGGCTGACCATGACGGGATACAACTTCACGGCCAAAGGCGATGCCTGCAGCCAGGACACCCCCGCCAGCACACCAGCACCAGCGGCGACAGCCCACCACAGTCCCTGACGCGTCAGAAGTGCACGGCATGCGGCCAGCATGCACAACATCAACGCCAGCCACTGGGGTGCGATGTGCCCCAGCGCCACGTACACCGCCAGGGGGTACAGCACCGTCAGCACCAGCAGCAAGCCGGTGGCATATTTGCGCATCAAAACCCAGACCAGTCAGTTTGGCTTACGCCGCCGCGCCTTCTTCGCAGATCAGCTGATACAGCGCATCCACCACGTCCTGGATGGTGCGCACCGACTTGAAGGCTTCTGCATTCAGACGCTTACCGGCCAGAGGCTTGAGCTGCACGATCAGATCAACAGCATCGATGCTGTCAATGTCCAGATCGTCATACAGACGAGCTTCCGGCGTAATGCGCGCAGGATCGATATCGAACGTCTCTTGCAGAATTTCCACAATGCGTGCGTAGATGGTTTCTTTGTTCATGGTCTGCACCAATCAAAAATCTCAAGAGTTGCTGAAATTACTGGGCACGGTGCGCTGCCACAAAAGCGGCCAGTGCCTGCACGCTGCGAAAGTGCTGCCGAGTCTGCTCAGAGTCGGCAGACATGCTCACGCCGTAGCGCTTTTGCAAGGCCAGGCCCAACTCCAGTGCATCGATAGAGTCCAGGCCCAGCCCATCCCCGAACAGGGGTGCCGATGCGTCGATGTCTTGTGGCGTGATGTCTTCCAATGCCAGTGCAGCAATGATCAGTTCTTTAATTTCTTGTTCAAGTTGAAGCACAGGAGGGCTCCTTAAAAAGATACTCGGCGAGGTAATCCGTGACATGGCGCGCAGCCAGCGATTCACTGCTGGTCTGCGCCACAAAAGGCGTGATGGCGATGTCTTCACGCACATCGATCACAAAATGGGGGCGCTGACTGGGCACTTGCCACCAGGCTGCGCCCTTGGTCAACAGGGGATGGCTACAGTGAATGTGCACCGGGGTGATGTCTATGTTGCCGCGCACAGCCACATTGGCGGCCCCACGCTGCAGCCGCACACTGCCGCACATCGGCGTGCGTGTGCCTTCGGGAAAGATGATGAGGTTGTTGCCTTGCTGCAGCGATGCCAGGCAGTCCTGCAGCAGCTCAGCACCGCCATTGTTGGTAATGAATCCGGCAGCACGTACCGGTCCGCGCGTAAATGGGTTGTCTGCCAGCGAGGCTTTCACAATGCAGTCTGCATGGCGAATCAGCGCGATCAAAAACACCACATCAATCAGCGAAGGGTGATTGGCCAGCACCAGCAGGCCGCGGCGCTGCAGGCGTTCACCATGGCGCACCTCATACGTCAGCACGCCCACGCCGCGCATCAGCGCCACAAACCAGCGGAACGCATGGTGAATCAGGGACTTGGTCACATCCTCACGCCGACGCTGATCGCGCACCAGCAGCAGCAAGAGCGGGAACACCACGCAGCGGACCAGCAGCCCGCCACAGCCAAACACCACGAAGCACAGCCCCGTGGCAGCCAGCCGCCAGATGCGACCCAGCACCTCAAGCATGGACACGCCTCCAGGTCCAGATACCGCCGGGATGCTGCTTGCGCAGCACCGCCAGCTCTGGGTCTATCAAGAAGCGGAACACCTCCAGCGCATGCGGCAGCCGTGCTCCATCTTGTGCTGGAGATGGCTGCCCCTCAAGACTTTCTGCCTGGAGTTCAAAACAGGGGTGCCCAGGCTGCGGCTTGGTCAATAACACCGCCCAGGCAATATCGATCACTGCTTCATCATGGAATTGCGCATACGCTGCAGGCAGCGGTGTGTCATAGACCACACACAGCACTTCAGGCGCGCCTTCGTGCAGCAGCCCCAGCGCTTCTACCACCGCGGCCTCTGGCGCGCAATGGCTGCTGGCCACACAGATGGCATTGGCTTTCATTCCTCGCAAAATCGAGTGCTGCGCACCAATCCCGTTGTGCACCGACAAGCCAAAAGCAGTGGGTGACAAAGGCTCCTGCCCTTGCACCTGGGTACGCAGCAGTGCCAGAGATTTGTCTGCATCACCATAGCGGGACGCCCAGACCACAGGAATGTCCGGCTGGCTGGCATGCGGCAACACGGCATCGGCCACAGAAACTGCCATCTTGGCCAGATGCCCCAGTCTGCGACGCGCCATGGCATGGATATGGCTGACATCCAGCGCCACCTCTCCCTGAGGCAGCGATGGCTGCGTCAGCCATGCCTTCCAGTCGTTCTGGTGATTTAGCCCTGGTCCCACCCCCGCCCAGGCGCTCATAGCGAATGCTAGTTGCACGAAAAAACCTGTTGTAAATCTTTTTTATGGTGTGACTAGCACCACCGTGCCTGCCCTGCAGCAGTTTGGATACGGCACCGCGGTACAAGCCGCAGCATTCTAACGAACAAGCGTTTACATCCAGAAACTCCGCAGCAGCCATGCAATCCACGCCAGCATGCTGGCATACACAATGGGCAATGGCAGCACAGGCTTGACCATGGCGTGTGGCATGCAAACCCCAAGCAGTATGCACTTACTGCACTTTTTCATGCTGCCACATATCGCTCAAGCTATTTATTTGCACACTGTGCAGACTGCACAGCAAACCAGCTGCCGTGGGCTGGACACGTCGTCACAGTAGCCCCTTCAGACCCAGCGCTTGCGCGAGTGAAGGAGAATGCACGATCTGACAGAACGACGGCAGCGACCTTCGATAAAAATTTGGAGTAATGCATTTATGAAGCAATACCTGGAATTGCTGCAAGATATTCTTAAAAATGGTGAATTCAAGGGCGATCGCACCGGAACCGGCACCCAGTCCGTGTTTGGCAGACAGATTCGCCACAACCTGGCAGATGGTTTTCCGCTGCTGACCACCAAAAAACTGCACTTCAAAAGCATTGCCAATGAACTGATCTGGTTTCTGAGTGGCAATACCAATATCTCCTGGCTCAATGAGCATGGCGTCACCATCTGGGACGAGTGGGCGACACCTGAAGGTGAACTTGGCCCGGTGTACGGCAAGCAATGGACGGCCTGGCCGACCAAAGACGGCAAGACCATCAACCAGATTGACTATGTCGTCAACACACTGAAAACCAACCCCAACAGCCGCCGCATCCTGTTCCACGGCTGGAATCCGGAATATCTGCCTGACGAAACCAAGAGCCCCGTAGAGAACGCCGCCAACGGCCTGATGGCGCTGCCTCCCTGTCATCTTTTTGTGATATCCGGTTCTTTCCCGCATGTACGAAATCGTTGTCATAGAAGAGGAATAAGCCCTAAAGCTTGCGGGAAAGCTTTCCCGCAACGGTGTAGCGTTTAAACGCATCTACCCTATCCATCACAGTGCGCTTATCATTTAAAATCAGCTATGACAGCAATCAACCACCCCGAGAATCAGTACCTAGACCTCATCCGCCGTATCTTGGATGAAGGAGTTGAACGCCCAGACCGAACAGGAACTGGTACACGTGCCGTTTTTGGTCATCAAATGCGCTTCGACCTATCGAAGGGCTTCCCACTACTAACAACAAAAAAACTTCACTTCCGTTCCATCGCTATCGAACTGCTCTGGTTTTTGCGTGGAGATACAAACGTCAAGTGGCTCCAAGAAAACAAGGTTTCCATCTGGGATGAGTGGGCTGACGAAAACGGAGACTTGGGGCCTGTGTACGGGAAGCAGTGGCGTGACTGGGTAACTGCTGATGGCCGCCATATCGACCAGATAGCCGAGATGGTGCGGCAAATAAAGGATGACCCGACTTCGCGTCGCCAAATTGTGAGCGCATGGAATGTCGGCGACTTACCCTCGATGAAACTGGCGCCGTGCCACTGTCTGTTTCAAACGGCAGTTATGGGTGGAAAGCTTCATTTACAGCTATACCAGCGCTCGTGCGATGTTTTCCTTGGCGTCCCCTACAACATTGCAAGCTATGCGTTGCTTCAGATGCTATTGGCCCAGCAATGTGACTTGGAAGTCGGCGACTTCATCTGGTCTGGCGGTGATGTGCACATTTACTCTAACCACATGGAACAAGTAAAGACACAAATCACGCGCACACCATTCCACTTTCCTCAACTTCGCATATTGCGAAAACCTGAGGCCATCGACGGATACCGTTTTGAGGATTTCGAGCTAGTTAACTACGAGGCTCATCCACATATCAAAGGCGTAGTGGCTGTTTGAGTCATTTGTAGAGCAACTCATAAACAAAGCCCCCACAAATGACAAGTTGAAGGAAGTGACTTACATCCTTTAAATTGCACGGGTGAGTTCCTAGCCTTCATGAAAAGGAGCCGTTTTTACAATGGCTCCTTTTTTATTACTCAAACAGGCTTACAAACAGGCCTCTGAAAGGCTGGAGATTAGGCCTTGCGGAACCAGTTTTCTCGGTGCCAAGCCAAATAGGGTGAATGGCTTTCCGTCAGCCCCATAACTTGTTCTTTGCCTGACACTCCAGCCATCGTGCACTGCTGTGCGGTCAGTGCCGTCGAAACAATGATTTCCCCAGAGTCAGAGAAAGTAACCCATCCTCCATCAAAGAGCGCATCTAGGTGGGGTGCAAGCAATAGGCCGTTAAAGACATCCAGCCTTTCGCTATCGCTTTCACACTTTGACCAAGGCTTTATGTGTGAGGCGCGTAGCAGTTCGACTACATCCAGACCTGTTACGGCACAACGCCCTCCCCAATAACCTATCAGCTCTCGGCGGAAGATGTCTTGTCCTACCCGCTGAGTAACCAGGCACTGAACCTCCGTTGAATCAGGAAGCTGTCTAGCCTTACTCTGGAACTCTTCCAACGGCTTGCCACTGACCGCTTCAGCAATTTCTGCACCACGCCGGAGCGCACGATGCAACTCGGGGTAACTGGCAAGGCCATTCAACCGGACAGCCCAGGGCAAGGGACTGGAGACAACCGGAACTCCTAGGTCGCTAGAGAGCCGACGTCCAACAGATTCGATTGATACGCCAACATCATAACCATCGGTACTTGGCAGAACCCCAAGCTGAACTGTGGATGAAAGCGATTTGAATACCAGCCAACCATCACTTAATTCAGACGTCAGGCCGAAACCTGCGTCAATAGCCATTTTCTCGATACGAGTGCGCTCAATAGACGTCGTGGTGCTAGCCTTCGAGGTCGAGGGTACTGCATACCAACGAAGAAGTGCCTGCAATGTTTCTCCGTCAGACACGACACACGAGGTCTGATTCGGGGCCGCAAGCCTTGAGTCTTGGTTGCTCTTGATTCGAGAGCCTTCGTAGGGAGTGGCTGAGGGTTCGATGCCGGCGATTGCTGGCAATTCGCATTTTTCAAGAATGACCCGGGTTTGCTGGGCAGGGTGGAATCCTGTCGACACATCAGTGTTACCCAGCACAATCGCAAATTGTCGCCCCAAGGGCCCACCGACTGCAAAGAGTTGAGCCTTGGTACGAGAAACATCGTCGAACCGATGAATGCTTAGTTCCTTGGTCAGCGAACCATCAATAATTTTTAATGCCTCTCGGGCGGGGTACTTAGATACGGCCATTCATTATTTCCCATAGGTGCTAAAAAACAGGCAGGCGGTTATTTCGACGCGTCTTGAACAGGGAACCGACAGTGCTCATGCGTGGGAATCAAGGTGGAGCTTTTGCCCTGCCATATTTCCTCAAGTTACTTCAAGCACTTCAAACCCCTTCAGCCAGCAAAGAGTGTTGACCAAAGCCATTTCTTCAGGTTTTGAGCATCGAATCGCCATCAACGCAGGATTCGCAATAAAGACTGCTAAACACTTCGCCCGCGAAATCGCAACGTTGAGTCGATTCTTGCTGTACAGGAAGCCGATATCCCTCGGCAAGTAGTCTCCATTGGAGGTCGCCATCGACACGATGACTACCTCCGCCTCCTGCCCTTGGAACTTGTCCACGGTTCCAACCCTGGCACCTTCTGGCAATACCTTGGTCAACAAGTTAACCTGCATGTTGTAAGGCGCGACGACAAGGATGTCCTCGAGCGTTAACGGATGCAGTGCGCCCTTCTTGTCGCGATAGCGCTGCGTCAGCAAGCTAGTCACCAACTCCAGCACTAGCTGCGCCTCCTCTTGGCTGCGTTGCGAGCAGGCATCGTGCTCCACAGGCACATAGGAAATTCCCGTCGGCTTCAACGCAGGATGAGCACCTTCATCCAGAACCAGTCCCTGCACTGCATTGCCCGGCTCAGCCACCAAGCGCCCGTCATATACAGCGTCGGAGATGAAGCGGCAAACGTCCGGATGCATGCGCCAGGTTGTCGCCAAGAAAACTCCACGCTCCGGAGGAATCGTGGCCATCCCGTTGAGCAGGTACTCCAACGTTGACTCGCCAGAGCGACCGGGATGAACACCTTGAATCGGCTGCCCCAATTGCATCTGGTCTCCCAGCAAAACAATGTTCTTCGCCGAAGTCCCCATTGCCACCAGGTTGGCGACAGCCACCTGGCCGGCCTCGTCTACAAAGATGTAGTCGAGTTTCTGGTCCATTTCAGCGTCGGCAAAGAGCCAGGCAGTTCCAGCAACCAACTGATAACCAAAGTCATTCCCTAGATTGGTCCAAATGTCTTTGTTGTTGAAGACATCCTCAATGTACTGCCCTCCAAACTCTGAACCCTGGTTAGTGGCTGTGCACTTCTTGCCCCCACTAAAGCAGAATCCCTTCTGCTGAGCAACCTTCTCGACACCGGCCAGCAGATTGTTGATGGCCTTGTGGCTGTTAGAGGAAATGCCGACCTTGAATCCTCGTTGCATCAGGTCAACGATGACGTGGGACCCGGTGTAGGTTTTACCGGCACCCGGAGGACCCTGAATAAACAGGTAGCTACCGTCTAGGCTGGCGACAGCTTGCGCAATGTCCTCAATCGAACTGTTGTCCGGATTCACAATAGGTTCGCCTGGCGAGCGCCCCTTTATGGACGGAATCCGCTGGGTAAGAAAATCCTCCAGCGCCGGGTAGCGACGGTCTTCCTCAATCAAGCTGTCTGCAAACCGGAAAACCGCCTCCACCAAGGACTTGCTGGACACTGGCATTCCGGGCCCCAGGGCGACAGGCGACGGTAACGGCTCATTCTTCGCGGAACTGTAAAAGCTAACCCGCCGTGTTTCGTCGTCAATCACGAGTTTGGTTACCGCCTTCCCAGTCTGCGCAATCGTTGCCTGCGCCGCCGTCCTCAGCTTTGTCTCTTGTTCTGGGTACAGGAAGGTGTACTGGATGGAGGTCCGCTGTTTGACCGGTGGATTCGCGGGGTCCTCTCGCAAGAAGGCCAAGCACTCACCATCCTCAAGAAGCTCTTCCTCTGTCATCTCCATGCGCGCAAACATGGCCCACCATTCCGGCTTCGCCGCTCGACGATGGAAGTCGAGCAACTGGTACGCCAACTCGTTGAGGCAGTCGGTCTCGCTCCAGGTGGTCTGGTCTTGCGGCAAGGGGCCGACGAGGCGCTCGCGATATCCGACAAGCCTTTGCTCTGCCTCTGTCAGCGCACCGACCTCCGGAGTGTCCTTTTTGTCAGAAGCGGCCCCCACAAACCACGGAGTACCAGTGGGCCTGAGCGTTAGCAGCCACTCCCGCAACTCGTATGTCGAACGGACATCGTCCAGGTTGTAGTCAGCAATTTCCTGGAGCAGCTTTGCATCGCGCGTCTCTTTCCAGCGTTCGTAGTACACGATGCTGGCACCAGCGCTCTTGACGTCGCCGGTACGGCTGTCCAGGTAAAAGTGCTCGATGTTCTTGATGGAATAGCGCGGCTCGGAGACCCGAATACCTTCGCGAACGACCTTGTAGAGGTCCACCAGCTTTTGCGCACGCAGCAAGTTGTCGACTTCGGCTTCCCGTGTGCCATGCAAGGACATCAGCTTCTTCAGCGCGGTCTGCTCGTAGGCGGCGTAGTGGTAGATGTGAGCGCCTGGGTATCGGCGCAACCAACCTGTGACGAAGTCCATGAATGCTTCGAAGGCCCGCTTTTCTTCTGCCCGGCTGTGCGCCCAAAACGTCTTGAAGACCGGCTTTCCGCCCTCGAAAAGGTACAGACCAAAGAGGTACTCCAAACCCCCTTCTTCCAGCGGGTCGCCTTCCATATCGAAGAACAGGTCACCTTCCGCCGGCTGGGGCAGGCGTGCGAAGCCCCTCTGCTCACCATCAACCTGTGGCAGCAACTCCAGTTGACGTTCGCCGCTTTGTCGCGCTTCAAACTGAAGACGGGCCTGATGCCGCAACTTCTCCAGCGTCTCTGTCGCCATCTTGGAAACGGAGGTGGCGGCTGGGAGGGTCGCCAAGGCTTCAAGCGTCTTTACGCCGTCAGCCTCCAATTTCTTGATTTGCAGCCGGCTGATGTTTGCCACCTGACTCAGGTGGTCATCCTTGAGGCGACGTTCTTCGCACAGCCCTTTCCACTTGCACTGGTCGCATTTTTCACACGGCACGGGGTAGGTCTGCGCCGGGCCGCTGGAGACACGAGCCAGAAAGCGCTCGGTCACGGTACCCAAGTAACGTGCGTAATCGGCATACCGGTACGCCACCTCGGTCTTGTCCCCCAGCACGACATGCATCAACAAGGGGGATACGCCCTGGACCTTAGCCACCATGCCCGAGTAATACGCGAGCTGGACGATGAACTTGGCCTTTGGACTGCGTGCTAGCTTGGTGTCAAGCACTTCATAGCTCCACTCACCCAACTGGGACGGACGATGGACTTTTCGCAAAAAATCCGCGTACCCGATGAAACAACCATCCTGCAGCGTCGCTTGAAAGATGATGTCGTAGCCATCCTTCATGGCTTGGATGGTCGCCTCGACCTTTTGCGCCATCGTTGCAGGCCCTTGGCCGATATCGATGACGCGCTCGTGTTGCCGTAGTAACGCGGCCAGGAATTCGGCCTCATGCGTAAAGCCCTTGGCTTGAATGAGCTTGGCTTCGTCACTGTCATTGGTACGGGGCAGCGGCGTGTCCAAATCCACCAGGTCCAGGGTGGTCAGGTGCTCGCACTCCAGATAGTTCACCAGGTCAGAAGCGGAAAACAACAACCCGCCGTCGCGCTTTTGCATGTCTATGTCCCTTTACTTGTACTTGTGATGAAGAGGGCTGGATGTTCTAACTTCAGGTGGCCGAGCCGTCCTCTAGCGCCAACAGGTCATTGGCATCCAGCGCCGTTGCCGATGACGGTAGCTCCTCGACGTCACGTAATTTGCGCTCAATGGCTCTCGTCCGCGTACCGATTTCGCTGAACTTCTTGGCCGCGTTGTCTATGGACTTGTGGGTCGCGTCCACGATGTCGCCAAACTTGCGGAATTCGGTTTTGACGGCCGACAGAATGTTCCACACTTCGGAGGAACGCTTCTCGATGGCCAGCGTACGGAAGCCCAGTCGCAGGCTGTTGAGCATGGCAGACAGCGTGGTCGGTCCGGCGACGACGACACGGAAATCGTTCTGCAGCGCTTCCACCATGCCCGGAATGCGGCAGACCTCGGCAAACAGCCCTTCGGTCGGCACGAACAAGATGGCAAAGTCTGTCGTGTGAGGCGGACTGATGTACTTGTCCTTGATTTTCTTGGCCTCTAGGCGCACCGAGGATTCGAAGCTGGCCATGGCCTTCTGCACGGTCTCTTTGTCGGCCGTATCGTGGGCATCAATCAGACGTTGGTAATGTTCAACCGGGTACTTGGAATCAATCGGCAGCCACACCGTGTCCTCAGGGCCCTTGCCCGGCATCTTGATGGCGTACTCGACCAGCTCATTGCTGCCAGGAACGGTCTTGACGTTGGTGTCGAACTGCTCGGCGGTCAGCAGGCTTTCGATGATGGCGCCCAATTGAACCTCACCCCAGGTACCCCGGGTTCGGACATTGGTCATCACGCGCTTCAAGTCGCCCACGCTGCCGGCCAGACTCTTCATCTCCCCCAGACCGGCGTGGACCTGCTCCAGCCGTTCGCTAACCAACTTGAAGGAATCGCCCAGTCGCTGCTCCAACGTGGCATGCAGTTTTTCGTCGACGGTGCGGCGCATTTCTTCGAGCTTGGCCGTGTTGTCTGCCTGGATGGCTGCCAGTCGCTCATTGAGCGCCGCGCGCAGTTGCTCGGAATTCTGTTGAGACCCTTGGGTCATGCCTTGCAACTGCAACGCTACGGCATCTTGCAAAGTGGAGAACTGCTTGTGAATTTGGTTGCCGTTGCCTTCGAGTTGGTCCTTCAATGCCGTGGACATCACGCCCAATTGAGCAGTGATGTCCTTCTTCAGTCCATCCAGAGTCCCTGTCGTCACCTGCGCCAAAGCCTCGAACCGCGCCTGAATTTGCTTTTCGAATGCCTGGGAGCTTTGTGCAATGGCTTCACGCGACGCCTGGGTGGCGGCAGACAAGCCGTTGAGGGTGCTCGTCAAGTCAGTCCGGAATGCCGCCAAGTTTTCGGTCAACTCCTTGCGGGCCTGTACTCCATCGGCTTGTGCTTGGCTGAACTGATTCAGCTGTGCTTTGGCTGCCTCATCCAAACGCCCCATGAGGCTTTGTTGCAGGCTGTCAAAACGGGTGGCCATGGAGGCATCGAAACCAGCGATGCGTTGTTCTAGCTTCGACTCCAAGGTCGTGAAGGCCACCAAGAGCTCGCCTCGCCCTGCGCGCGCATCCTCCTGTGCTAATGCCAGCTTGGCATCGAGCTCGCGACGGCTGTTGTCCAGACCGTCCGACAAATTCTGCTGGAGCGAGGTCAGGCGGTTCTCGATTTCAGTTCCCAGCGTGCCGAGGCGCTGTCCCAACTTGACTTCAAAACTCTGAAAAGCATTCAGGAGCTCTGTCCGCCCACTGCGGGATTCTTCGATGGTCTTTTCCAACTTGTCATCAATGGTCTGCCGCGATGCTTCCAGCAACTGCGCAGTGGAAACGGAGAACTCCTTTTGCAGGGACTCCATCCGCTCGATACCGGCTTCATTGCGCGTGCTGGACTGAGACATGGTCTGCAAGGACTGCTCCAACATCCCCAGCCGGACGGTCAGCTCCGCAGGCGTCTCAAAGCGGGGCTTGCGCAGCAGCAGTACCAGAAGCGACAAAACGGCAACGGCGCTCAATGCGAGTAGTGCCCAGATAGCGGTATCAACCATAAGGTTTTCCTCCCTGACTTGTGTAGAAAATGTAACTGAGTGAGCCTGATATTCCCGGGGGTTCCCATCAATGGAATCAGTTGAACTGGTACCAAATAGGACGGCTTTGACGACGGAGCGGCTTGCGGGTGCGCCCTGGCCGCAACGACGACAGGCTCAAGTCGCGTTGGACACGCCGGTAGCGATGGCCCATGGTGACCACACAGCCATCCGTGTCGACCACCGCGTAGACACTGCGCGCTGCCGCCATCCGTACCCACAGGTGATGGCTCTCATAGCGGGCAATCGCGTCCAGGCAGTCATCGGTCAAGAACACAATTTCGCAGCCCTTGTGGTCGTATTGGCATGCTCCATACTCCAGCAGACACTCGAGCAGCTCCCGTTCAACCCCACGTTGCTGCATTCGAACCTCCGCATGCAAAGAGAGCGCTAACATGCCAAGCTGAGTGGCGGACGACGGGCAAAAGACAAGGACGCGGAACTCATACATACCTCCTAGAACTTGGTGAAGGTAGTATTTGCTCGGTAGTAGCTCATAGAATGAGCTACATAAGTGAATACCAAAAGTAAATGGACCGAACTGAGCGCTTTTACAAAATCGACGCCCTCCTGCAGGCCAATCGCGCCGTCGCCATAGACCAGATGCTTCGTGAGCTCGAAGTGTCGCTCGCGACCTTCAAGCGTGACATAGAGTACATGCGCGAACGACTTAACGCCCCCATCATCTGGGACAGGGAGTTGAGAGGCTACCGTTACGACCGACAGGGTGAGGACGCCGCGCAATCGCTTCCTGGGCTGTGGTTCAACGCCAGCGAAGCCTACGCCTTGCTGATGATGCAATGCCTGTTGTCAGATATGCAACCGGGTTTGCTCAAGTCGCACATCGAACCCCTGAAAGCACGGCTGCGGGCTCTCATCGAGTCTGGCCGCCACTCGGCCCACGAAGTGGAAAGCCGAGTTCGTTTACTGAACGTGGCAACGCGCACGGTCTCAGATAAGCACTTCGAAATGGTCGCTGCAGCACTGCTCGGTCGGGTACGACTGGCCATCAATTACTACGGGAGGGCGCGTGACCAGTCAAGCGAACGTCAGGTGTCCCCCCAGCAGCTGCTGCATTACCGAGGCAACTGGTACCTCATCGCTTACTGCCATGTGCGCAACGACCTGCGCTCGTTCGCCATGGATTCCATCCAGGCCGCCAATGCCACCCATGAGGCCGCATACGAAACGGATGCAGAGGTGCTGGAAAAATTCATTGGGTCGGGCTACGGTATCTACTCTGGCGGCACGGTTCAGTGGGCACGATTGCGCTTCACGGCACCACGGTCACGCTGGGTCGCCCGAGAAACCTGGCACCCCGAGCAAAAGTCTCAACTCACCCCTGACGGAACCCTTCTTCTGGAGGTGCCCTTCACTGATGCGACCGAGCTGTCCATGGATATATTGCGCCATGGCAAATATGTCGAGGTACTCGAACCCCAAGAACTAAGAGCAGCCATCATGCAAGAGCTCTGTGCGGCAAGTGCCATGTATTCGACGTAAACCCTAAGCCTTCAAGTTCTTCGAAAATTCAATCGGCAGATGCATCTCAGGGATAAGTCAGTGCTTGGCACATTTGCAAAAATTCCGATATTACGCTAACCTAGCGTAATCGAGCGGGGGGATTCGACCCTTCCTGTTGCGGATAACTCTGTTATCTATGGAGAACCTTCCCATTGGGGAGTAAATGGCTAGCTCGAATACTTGACGGCCGATGAGGACGGCCGACGGTTTCCACCGTAAACAGCGCGACGCAATGCAACAACCTTAGCGCTCCTATACCGATTTTCAATTGGTTTGGAGTAGCTATGTCTGAAAAAAGATTTGCATTTAATCGAGTACATCGTCGCCGCAAAGCACCAGAAAATAAGTTTGATATTGAGTGTATTGGTACGCTACGCTATTTCGTACCAAAATTTAATCGCGAATTCAACTACACAATACTAGCTCAATTTCTTAATGAATCAGTTGCCACCGAATTAGCGGAGGCTCATGCCAATTACATCACCAGATTCTCAAGAGATTATGCACTCAGTAGCTTTCAAATCTTCCGCAGATTTGGAGAATTTGCGAAGAATGAGAATATAAAACTAGAAAAATATGAAAAAATTTATGAAGGACCTGGAGGCACATCATGGGCTAGAGCCGTCTCCTCCTTTATAGAATTCCTCGAAAATAGCAACATTGCATTAACTACATATGCCGAGCTCATAGGTAATTTATTTAGATTTCTTGATGAGCTAACATCTCTTGGAATTGCCACTAAATGTGAGCGTCCACGACTTCCTGACAACTATCATGCATCAGGCAAACATCGGCTAGGACTGCTGGAACAAACTAGTAAAAAAACAGCAACTCCAGAGTCACTAAATCTAGTAAAAGATAAGCTCAAATTACTAGGAATATCACCTGATTCAATCGAGGTCAGCGAGTTACTTTTAGCATACTCAGCCCAGGTCTCTAATAATCTTGATGATGAAGTCAAAATAGCAGAAGCAATACTTCGCGAAAATGCTAAAGCACTAGCAAATGCCCGCCAAGTTGCAGAAGATACTTATATTTATTGGCGTGATGTGTGGCGCCAAGGCCAAAAACTTCTGAAAACTACTGCCACTTCAGAAGTTCATAAATTCCCAAAGGTCGTAGCCCCAAATAAAAATAAAGCACCGACCTATCCAGTATCAAGTCTTTCCATTTTTTCACCTGAGCTGGGTGATATCGCTATGGGCAACTTCCTAAAGTCATTCAATGAAGAATTCGGAGCATATGTTCCTTCAGAAGTTGAAATTAATTGGCCTAAGGAGTTAAAAAAGTATTTCTGGGAACTTGGTGGCAGAGATAAATTTGATGCATGTTTCTGCCTTCACCGCCAAGGAGTAGCTGCTGCCGCTATTTTATATCTAGTCGATAGTGGAGCGAATATTTCAACCATGCTTAATATGACAACTGATTCAGAGCAGGTTGGAGATGACTCAAATTTCGTAATTTATAGTTCTTTTAAGGACCGCGCTGGCCCTGGACCCATCATAAAAGAACTCCCATTATCAGCACCAGGCGTTAATGTTACTGCCGCTCAAGCCTTACGAGAATTAAGGGAAATGACAGAAGACCGTCGAAAACTATATCCTGAATTACTAAAAAATAAACTTTTCATATTTTCATTTTTCAAAAATCCATCCATTCTCTCAAGTGAAACACTCGCTAACAACTTCAAATACATGCTTCGAGACAGAAATATGCACACATTTTGGACACCAAGTGCTATTCGAATAGCAGTAGCTATTGAAGTCGGTGGGGAAGCAAATGGAAATATGGAGAAAATAGGAAGAAAGCTCTCTCATGCCGCAGGAAGTCAATCAACAAAAATATATGGACTACGCTCAGCCTTGCGCCTTCTTCTCAGTCGAAAAATTAGAGATTTCCAATACCTACTCGAAGGCGCACTTTCAACACATACTAACCGTGGACCCTTTTTACTGGGTTACTCTGGTGAAGAAGCAGAAATTGTAGTTGAAAAGGCCATACGTACTGGGTTGGGTTTTCTATGTAAAGATGCCACCGTATACGGAGGGAAAGTAGATGGCCAAGAAGCTTCTTGCCCAAAATTAGGACAAGGCTGTACACAATGCCATTCTCGTGTATTTATAGTAGATGAGAATAGTTTAACCGAGATAATTGCAGTCAATCAATCTCTCTCAAGACGATTAGAAGCAACGGGTGAAGCGTACCTCGACAAATGGTCTGAGCAGTGGCTAGACCTTTATACACTATCAACTGCAATAATACAAAAAGTAAAACGAAGTCATTTCGCAAAACTAATTCCAATCGCCCAAAGAAATGCTCAAAGCTTACTAGATTCAGGTTTTGACCCTATTCTCATTCGAGATTAATTATTATGCACATAAAAAAACAATCTCATTCAACTGTTTATAAAGTTAAAGAGACTGGCGGTATTATCAATGTATATATTGATAGATTTCTTTCCGATGGTTCAAGGTTGTCGTCACCAGAGAACGCACATCTCTTATCCACAATACAAACCATTATTCAAAAAGAGTACCCTACCGCCCCAAACAATGTGAAACAGCTTGGTACTAGCATAACACTTCTAGCAAATAGCTTAAGCATTTTAGTTCAATGGATGAAAATTCGCAATCTGCATTACTTCAGTCACCTTACAAATAATGATTTTAAAAATTTCATTTATGACAACTCTTGTGGTTTAGATGCTGTCTTAAAAAGTCAAGAGCGCCTTGCCATAGTACTTGAAGCAGTTAAAAATAAAAAATTAGCTACACCAAATAGCTTTGGTGATGCACTTATGCATGCAGGAATTCATAACTCGCGAGGTATTAGACTTAATGCAGCAAAGGAGTTATTTAATCACTTTATAAAAACAGGCGAGATAGCTGATTTTATCGATTTAAAACCTAATAAAACAGACAGCTTTTTATGGAATAGAGCGAATGCCTTCCGACTTCTATGGATATACCGAGATAGTATTCCTGATGCTCTTTCCTTTGAACCTTCTCCAGGAGATGTGGCTAGACTCATAAAAACTTATGGTCACCCAACAAAAAGCACGCGTACTCTTCCTGTAAATTACACGTGTAATTTAGTTGGCATGGCTTTTACATGGGTCTACGAATATGGTCCTGCTCTTTTAGATGTTCTTCGCAGTATTTATAATAAAAAAATATCCAAACATCAATTACGAGAGGCTATTAGATATTTCAACACCGATGCTATAAAGAATGGTTGGAACATAAAATTGAATACAGTCCGAGATTATCAAAGCAAGGGCTATATTTCATGGAAGGTTGCTGCCACTACACTCCTACCTTCTGCTTGTTTTATCGTTTGCGGAATAATTACAGCACGCCGAGCTACGGAGCTTACATCTCTGGAACGTGAAAGCCTTCAAGGCAATTCCAAAACTGGATATTGGATTAATACCTACCTAGCTAAACGTGCCAAGAATGAAACATTCCCATGCTCTCTTTCAGTTGCTGAAGCAATTCGCACATTGATAAAAATTCTTGATATCCGTGGCTTACATCAGAGTCAATTAATATTTGAGTCCATTAATGGAACTGGCCGCCTTAGTCAGCGCTTACGTAATGGTGTTGCTCGCTTTGGGAGATTGGTAGATTCTGAAAATAAAGAACCATGGGATTTAGCACCACATCAGTTTCGTAGAATTTTCGCCTTGATATATAGATGGAAATATGACCATCCAAGCTTGCTAGCTCTTTCAGTTCACTTTGGACATATACATCCAAAGCAAATAAATAAATACACCAATTCAATAGAGTGGAAAAGAGCAAACCTCGAAGAAGGTAGACGCTTTACTCTTACAAAGTTCCGTGAAATTGCTCTAGATATAACCGAACCCAAAGGTATCAATGGGAAATCTATAAAAAAAATGATTTCACGTGCTATAGCACAACTTGAACTAGTTGATGAATCTGAGATTGATGAAGTTTTAATTAATCTTATTGAAACAAGAGGCTATGACTTACGTGCAACCCCATGGGGTTATTGTGGCGCAAAGAGTTCACATTCAAATCTGCGCCGTGCAGCATGTACAAAAATTGATGAGGTTCGGTCGAAGGCATTAATAGAGCCAGAAAAATCTTCTGAAGATTTATGTGCTGGCTGCCTATTTTTCTCCACTGATAAATCTAGAGAAGCCCATTGGAATAACAAATTAAAAACCCTTAGTTTATCGGTTGAAAACTCACCTGAAAACTCCATGGTCAAGAAACATTGCCAAGAAAGAATGCTGATTATAGAGAGATTTTCACGAAATAATTTCACATCCCAAATCGACAATGAAAACCCTATCTAATAAGCAACGTGCATCCGAAAGCGATGCAAATATTCAACGAAAACTTGCTTACATCGTAGAGCTTGTAGAAAAGATTTCAAATGGAGAAGATGTACCCAAAGGCACATATCCAACAAATATCTCTCAATTCAGAGAATTTGAAGATTTAAATCTTGGCTTAAAAAGAATCGGAAGTCCTAAGTTATTAAACAAGAAAAGTTCTCCATCACGCGCATCACTCATCGATGAAATTGAAATCAATTTAGGAAAACTTTCCTCATTTAAATCAGCATACAAAAAGCCTCCTAAAAAACCCAGCTTAAGTAATCAACTTGAGTCACTCAAAGCTGAACGAAACGACTTAAAGTACCTTGTTGGCCGTCTTTTAAGCCAAGTAGCTCTTCTATTGGATGAAAACCGAATATTAAAAGAAAATGAGTATGCCGCAGAGATTACGAAATACCGCACAAATAAAACTATTAAAGAATTGAATCAAAAAGTTGTGCGACTTGGGGGAACTCTACTTAAAAAGGTGGCATCAGATGAATAATACACCAAACTCTCTTTACTCTGATTTACTTGAAAACATAATCCCAGAATTCAATAAATACTTAGATATTTCAAAATCAAAAACCATTATTTTTCGCGGGCCTAAGGTTCTTGTTACAGATTCTTATTTTTCAATTTCAGGTATCTCTTATAAAAAAACCCCAATAATTTTTGATTCATATGGAGATTTCATTGAAGTACCAAGTAAATGGCTAATATATCTACGAACAACACGGACTTCAAAAGGCAGTGTTCTGCAATATGCCAGTGCAATTTGCTCGTTTTGGCGACATCTCCAGAAAGTTGCTCATAGAGATTGGCAAAAAGTTGACGATACCTTACTTCGTGATTGGAGAAACCGGATGATTCAAGGAGTAGATTCTATTAATTTACAAAAAAGGATGCGCACCATTAACAACAAACTACATGTAGTCATTGAGTTTTACAAATGGGCTCAAGAATACGGTTATGTGAAAAATATTATAGGAATTACCCAGCCAAACCATCCACCGTTTCCTATAAGGCTTGTTGAAGTCAACTACAGAAATCGAAGTAAAAAAACTTCTCCACTTATCTACAAAACACGAAAACCACCACTTTTACCGATACCAACCAACGAAGAAATTGACTCACTCTACACTCATATTTCTGGCTCTACACCTGCAGCCAGGCGAAATGTCTTACTTACTAAATGGGCGTTGGATTCAGGAATGAGAGAATCAGAAATTCTCAATAGAGTCATCTCAGATATACCTCCTTTGGTTAAATGTCAAGAGTTAATTGATTCAGACCGAATTTACTGGCTTGAGATAATTGGAAAAGGAGGAAAACAACGCATTGTTCCAGTGACACCCGAAGTTCTGATAGAAACTCATAGATTTATAACATCTTCAAAGCACAGATTGTGCCCACGAGATTTAATGCTAAAAAGGCGTATTAGAAATACTAAAGAGGATAAGATTTTTTTAAGTGCGAGAACTGGGGAACCACTAAATAGACAAAGCGTCTCACACATTTTTTCCAAAGCATTTTCATTAGTAACCGGTCAATCAAACCGAAGAAAGCTACATTTTCACCGTCTACGTGCAAGATTCGCTAGCAGACTTGTGCAAGAGCTAGCAATTCAAACAATGGAAAGTGGCCGCTCAATATTCGAGTTGGATGAACAAAAAATTCTGCTTGAGAGAGCTGCCGATATACTTGGACATCAAGACACACAGTCTTTAAAGCATTACCTCAACATATTTCTCGACCGAAATGAGTTAGCAGTTTCCAATGCAGCACGTAAATCACGCAGATAGAATTTATTACTAAAACTATTTGAATTTACTTAATAGCAGTGATTTTATAATTTTCCGAAATTACAAATTTTATCGCCTCAATATATATTGATGATGATAATCAAGATACTCTAGGTGCTCTTTATTTAAATGGATTCGCCCCTTAAAACCATTAATACATAATCGCTTTTTGTCATCGGATGACAATCGAGAGGAAAAGACAAGTTCTCCTTCGGGCGAAAAAGTAATCCACCCCCCATCAAACAAGGCGTCTAAGTGAGGTGCCAGTAGCAGGCCATTAAAGACATCCAGACGCTCTTCATCAGTTTCGCAAGCAGCCCAAGGCTTGATGTGGGATGCTCGTAGTAAGGATGGAACCGCCAGCCCAGTCACGCAGCAGCGGCCTTGCCAGAAGTCCAGGAGTGCTTCACGAAAAATGTTCTGCCCAACCCGCTGCACAACCAGACGTTCTGCCTCGGTAGTTTGGGGAAGATGCCGAATTTGCGCTTTGAAGGCATCCGCCACACGGTTAGGCATGGTGCGTGCCATAGAAGCCGCTTGGTGCAGCACTGCGTAGAGCTGCTCAATGTCTGCAGCTTCTAATTCCCCGTTGTGTGTCTGTATCCGTAGCAGGCTAGGTACTGAGGTCCTGACCTTGTATCTACCACCGGGTTCTTGAGCAACGTACACCTTCTCTGGAAAAGTGGCTGAGCACAGTTCCAACTCACCGGAAGGCAATTGGGTAACTTGTCTTTCAAAACCACAGTCCGCAGCCGCTTTCTCAATGCGAATGCGTTTATACGGACTCATGCTGCACCGTCCAGTAGCTTTTGGTAGCCTGCTCGAATCACTGCTGCAATCAAAGGTCGGCGCGCTTTGAGGAAGTCATCGTACGAAAGCTCCCACCACGTGTCTGGAAGAGCGTGCCAAGTCGACATTTGCTGGAGTTCCTTCTCATCAAAACGTTTGGCGTAAAGCGGCCAATAAGCAGATGGTGGACCGTCTGAAATGGTGATGTTGTCGTCCCATTCAACCAAGGCGTAGTTCGCAATTTGGTTGATGTCTCGCACGCTCTCAATGCCTTGCTTCTTCAGGTATTGACGAGGAAAGAGATGGTGACGCTCCAGCGCCTTTTTCTGTCCTTGAGCAGGTGGGTCCAGCAAATCTGAAACTGGACTTTTGGAAAACAAGGCTTTGGCTCCCAGCAAGGTTTGAGCAGCATAAAAGCCGAACAGTGCGGGGCTGCGACCCGCTGACGTCGCTAGTTCCATGGGCAGCGTTTTGCTCCAATAGTCATCGGTCAGCGTTGCTGTTGCAACGGCTGCAAGACGCTCGAGAAATTGCTCTGCTGTTTTGAGCTCCCGCAACTCTGCCAAATCTTGCTCCATGCGTGACTCAGGTGAAGTCGTGAAGCGGCCAGTGAGCAAGGACATGAAAATCCAGCGTGCAATAGCGCGTTTGAGCTGGAAATTCTCGACTTTGTATTCAGTACGTCCGAGCAAATACAGCTGATAAGCAAACACCAGTGCATTCGTCGAGCTGATGGTCTTGGCACTGCGATAGCCTGCTGCGCGAACGATATTGAGAAAGTCGGACCAATACGTCAAATTCAACACCCGCGACTGTGCATCACGCAGTTTGCTGAATTGCTGGGAACGCTTTTCGGGCGTGGATTCACCAGTACTCAGGTCCTTGCCCCGCAAAAGTGAATACACGTGCTCCAGCCGGGCGCGCCTAAATGCGACGCCGACATCCACTCGAAGCAAGTGGTCTGGGTCGGGCTGGAAGATGGCATTGAACGGGCTGGGCACTCCCGCTTGAGCCGGGTAGCGCGCTGCACGGCAGAAGTTCTCTAGCTCTGTTCTGCCCTCATCCCAGAACACCGACATCAGCGTCAAGATGAAGTCTGACTGATTAAGCTTTTTACCTTCGCTGTTGATACGCACGAAGACATCAGCAACTTGCTCTTCGGTGCAGCCCTGAGAAAGCTCCAAGGCAATGAAGGGAAAATTGGTAAGCCCTGCCAAGCGGTCGATGGCCTCAGCTATTTTTTCCTCTTCCTCATCAGAGACATCACGGGCTGCGGAAAGCCGTTTGAGGTAGTTCGCAATGGTCTTGTGCGTAGGCCGATTAAAGACCTCTGAGATATCAACGATGTACTCAGGGTCGCGCTCCGTAGTTGCATCAGGCACCACAAAGCTGCCACTTTGAGGACGAAACGCAATGCGAATGTGCTCGCGCGCAAAGTTCTCGCGCAGTACAGCTTCACGGCGAATAACGGCGTAAAGCGATGTCAACCGCTGCTGTCCATCCACGATGAGCAAGTTGGGGGCTTTTTGCTTGTTGGTGTCGCCAATGGCTTTGGTATCTACCCCGTCGGCCCCAGTTTCCCAGAACAGGAAAAATCCCACAGGGTAGCCTCGGTACATGGAGTCAAACAGGTCCCGTACCTTGGCATTGGTCCAAACAAATGGGCGCTGGATATCGGGCAAGCCAATCTGGCCCATATTGATGCCGTTGACCAAGCCACCCAAGGTGTATCGCACCTCTTTGAAAAGCGTCTCTGACATTTATCCCCTCTCGTTCTTTCTTTATGTGATTGTTATGTGTTGGTCACAAAAAACAGCATCAGTCCTGCTAAAAGCTTTTGCCGTGAATTCGCAGAGCAAAACATAGGGCGTTTTGCTCTGCATCTCTGACACGTCTCTACGCTTTAGAGCGCAGCGCCCCTCTCCAGCGCATCCCACGCCTCTAGCACCAACCGCTGTGTGCGGTATTCACCAAACTCGCGCATTTCATTGTTCTTGAGGACGCGGAAGGTTTCGCTGGGGTAGTCCTCACCCATCACGTCCGCTGGGTCCAGGATGTAGCGGAGCTCGTCTCGAGTGAGGCCGTAGAGGCGGGCGTAGTAGGCATCCAATTCAGCGCGCAGTTGGGCGCGGCGCTCGGGGTTCCAGGGGAAGGGGGACAGCGGGGTGCCGCGCTGCTCGGGCGGGCGCGGGTCGGCGCTGGGCAGGGCGGCCAGCAGGTCATGGGCCCAGGCTTGCATGTCGTGGGCGGTGTGGGTGAGTTCCAGCACGCGCGGGACGATATAGGCCAGGTCGGCGGGGGTGTAGCGCTCGGGGGGAATGACCGGCAACTGCTTCATCAAGTAGAAATTGAAATTTAGACCTCCTAGTTTTTGCCTACAGATGTAGTCGAAAGGGAGGCAGACCAAGTTTGCAATCAGCGCAGCAGGCAACACACCCTCTCCAGTACCAGGCGTCATTAGAAACACGCTGTCGCCTGCAGCAACCCGAGGCAATATCGTCATCAAACATGTGCGCTCATTTGTGGCATTGGTTATGCGTCGATATCCCATCAACCACCTCGGACTGCGGCGGTCCATCCATGCATCCAGCCAGTCCAGATTGAGCTGGGTGGTACTGAATATTTGCAGGGCTTGCAATTGCGCCAGTTCGTCGCTGCTCAGGCCAAGACCTTGTGCAGGGTCGTCTTGCTGCGCCCATTTCTGGAATTGTGGCAGGGCTTTCTTGCCAGTCATGCCGCTAGCCTTGAGGGCATCGGCCAGCAGGGGGTAATGGTCAGATAACAGACCCTCGACGGCCTGGGTAGCACTCCAGGCCATAGCATTGCTCAAAGAAGCTACGTTATTGGTAGCTTCTTGCGCTTGCTGAGTGTGCGCTGGAGGCGGATTTTCTTCGTATTCCGCAAAAAGACTTCCGGTGGCGGAGCTGGGGGCTGCAGGTTGGGCGAGCAGTCGGTCAGCTTCTGTACGGAACAGGGTACCGGCCACCCAGCCGGCCAGTGCCAGCATAAGGTCGGTGTAGCACTTTTCCCGAAACTCAGTGCGTTCGGTACTGGCCTTCTCCTCGTACTTTGCCTGCTGCCAAGCCAGCCAGGCGTTAGCCACGCGGCTAGGTACGCGGGCAATGCGGGCCAGCACTTCTCGCTCGTCGACCCAGTAACGCGGGCTCACGGTAAAGCTGGGGTCGGCTTTCTGGTCTGGGCTTACATCCTCCGTATCCAGACCATTCGGCTTGTCAGGATTGCCCACGTACGTCGCCCACCGGTGGTCGAACTGGTGAATCATCTTGGCCTCATACAGCGGCAGGCGATGCGGTGCATCTGCGCTGGCAGGGCTATCGGCAAAGAGATGACTGTCGTTGGACATATCCAACATCCGCTGGAATGTAATGCCCCACGGATTGATTTCCGGAGCGATGCAGCGTGCGTCTTTGCCCTCACCTTCCCATTCGGCTTCGCGGATAAGCACAGGCGCGGCGCGGTAGAGCTTTTTGGTCAGCTCTGCGTCGCGCTGGCTGCGGAACACCGGACAGGTGCGCGTGTTGGGGTTAATCAGGCGGAATTCGTCAGGCGTGAGGGTGAAGCGGCGGCGCGGGTCGGTGGCTTGTGCCACCTGCGTGGCAAAGCAGACAAATTCGGCGGCCTCGGCAGCGCCCAGCGTCATCAGGCTGAATTTGATGCGGCTATCGATGGCGGGAAAGATGCGCTCTAGGTTTTCAAAATCCAACAGGCTGGCCAAGCGCCCGGTTTGAGAGATGTGGCCAAAGTAGGCTTTGGTGGAGTCGTCGGTGGCAATGCCGGTGGGCACGATAAAACCCGCGCGGCCTTGGGGCGCGGTGAGTTGGAACAGGCTTTCGGCAAACAGCGCGTAGGTATTGACATCGCCCACGCCCGTGAGCGGATAGCGGCCACTGTGGTGCGCGTAGAGGCTTGCGGCTTCGGCCCCTCGTCGCGCCGCAATAAAGTCCTCATACAAGCGCATTTCTGCGAGGTTTGGGGGACTAAGACCTTCTGCCTCCTCCACGTCTGGATACAGGGTATGCAATAAAAGCCCTTCGCGCAGCAATTCAATGCGCTTGGCTCGTTCAGCTTTGTTTTTTGCTGTAGCTACTAAGGGACTTCGGGTTGCGAAGAATTCTTCTTCCTGTAGCTTGATACGTTCCCAAGGCGGGTTGCCCAGCATGACGGAAAAACCACCTTTGGCTGCAATCTGCGGGAAAGCCAGCCACCAATGAAACACGCTGTGCGTACGACACAAATCATGTGCTGCTTGGTTGAGTTCAGGGCTCTGCGCCTGATTGCTGCTGGGATGCAGCAATCCCCATAAGTAGCCAGATAGGGGAATTCGCTGCATACCTTCCGGTACCTTAGGGGCCAAGAAAGCTGCCACATAGGTATCGGCCAGCTTGGCCAGTATGCTTTGCCCAGCCTGCTGACTTGCCTGTGCCCAAGCACTGCGTTTGGCTGCGATGCCATCTAAGGTATCGTCGTCCAAACCTTCTACACTGTGAGCATCTTTGGCTAAATTGGAGGCGGCAAACAAGTCATTCGCCAGCACTTGCTTCCAGCTTTTGAGTTCGGCCTTGTTTTTCTTTTTAAGCTCAGAAGCTGTCGCTTTGTCGTCGCCACTGAGCACGGTATAGGCTTCATCCGGAATACCGTTTTCCAGAATCTTGGGGTTCAGCACACCCAGAAGTGCATCGCCCACTTGCAAGTGGTGGTCGATAAAGGTCAGGGGGCGGTCGGGGGTGTAGGCCTCCAGCCACAGCGCAGTTTTGGCCAGGGCAATGGCCATGGGGTTTTTGTCCACACCATAAATGCAGCGGCTGACTACATCACGTAGGGCATGACGATAGTCCGCAGGTGTAGGTGCACCACCCACGGCAGCAGCACGCAGTTTTGCGACTTCATCCGCCAAGCGGCGGGCTGCGGCCAGCAAAAAGTGCCCGCTACCGCAAGCCGGGTCACACACGGTGAGTTCCAGCAGGGCGTTGACCGGATTGCTAGGGTTAGCTTGTATGGTTTGGGCGATGACTGGTTCCAGCGCACTCTTGATGAGCTCTTGCACCAAGCTGTCTGGGGTGTAGTAGCTGCCCGTGATTTTGCGGGTATTACCTTTGTTGCTGGCGTCGTCGTCATCCCCCACAAAAGCCAAACGGGCTACGTGGGGCTGGCTAAGGTTTTGGTAGTCAGGCACCAACTCCAGCAGGCTTTCATACACACTGCCCAGCTCTTCCGTACCCATGTCGCGGTAATTCACACGGGTCAGGCCCGTGGCTTGGCGGAAGTAGCCCAGCTGAAAGACGGCTGCCAGCAGGTGGCGGTTGTCTATCTGGCACTGATTCAGCAGTGGGCATTGCTCTTTTGCAAACAGCCCTCCTAGTGCTGGCAAGCCAAGTGCGGGCTGACCAGTAGCCAAACCGTTAAAAGTGATGGATAAAGCCTGCCACAAGTCACTGTGCGTGTCGTGGCTGCTGCGGCGTACAGCACGGTCACGCAGCCAAGTCAGGCTATAGCCGTGCCAGTAACGTTGTTGCACCTCCTCGCTCGCCTCAGGCGTGAAGATGAGGGAGCGGCCCGTGCTCGGGTCCGTGCGGTCTTCTACTGTGGCCAAGAAAATAAAACGGTAGACCAGACTGAGCAGCTCTTCAAAAAAAACTTGTCTGGTTGCGCTGCTGTGCTCTGGGTCTTGTAGCTGCTCACGCAGGCTGGCATTGGCTGGGTGGCTTAAAAAGCCTGTACCCAAGCTGCGCAGTGCGCTTTCGACCTGAAAGCGCAAGTTCATGCGCACGGTTTCGCCATTTTTCTGGCCCGCGTTGCGCCAGCGCTCCCAAGGGCAATCCGCAGGCTCGGTATATGCACCATCTGGCAGCCGCTTGCCAAAGCGTGAGGTATGGGCCAGCAACCAAAGTGCGGTGAAGTCTGCGTAGAGCTCTTCAGTGAAGATGGCTTCGAGGTCCACCTCTACATAGGCTGGGCGCGTGAGGCTGGGGTTGTCGCGCAGGATGCGCAGCTTGAGACCATTGCTCACAATGGCCCACAGCGCTTGTTCAGAAGCATTCAGCGCCTCTTGCGCCAGCATGTAAGGGCTGCGGCGGCGGGTGCGGCCCGTTTCAGGATTGGTTTCACCAAAGCGTTCGCTGGGCAAGTCCAAAGGGTGGTCGCAAGCTGCCACTACAACCGGCAAGCGTACGCCTAAGGCGATATGACCAATGTTGTAGGTGTTCTGTGATGCGGCTTTGCTAGAAAGCCCATCGGTGACATTTAAGTCCGTAAAGCCCAGAACCTGTCGCAGCATGGGCAACATCAAGGTCTGCACGGTAACGGTATGCAGATTGACGTCTTTGCGTTCGCGCTGCTGCACAAAGTCTTGCCACAGGCTTTGGGCAATTTTGAAGGAGCGTGCAATTTCATCGCGCAACTTCAGGCCCTTGGGAATGCCGTAATGCGCATCGGTTTGCTCTGTGGCCTCTGGCACAGCCAAGGTGGTTAGGCGATTGAGCTCTTCGGCAGGAATCAAACCGCCTTCAATGCGCAGCGCGGTGTAGGCCAGTTGTTGGGTAGTTTTACGTGCCATTGTTTACACCCCTACTGCTGGTACCAGCACGTATACGCCCATGACATCCACAGGTAAGCTGGCAGTGACTTGGTAGCTACCTTTGGCGTCAGCCGCTTCACGCAGACGGCGGTGGTCTGCCAACAAGCTTTGTGCACGGGTGTGTGCAATGGCTTCAAGGTTGGGCTGCCATGTAGGCAGCTGGTCTATAGCTTGTTGTAGGTGACGGTCACGAATCACAGAGGGCATGTTTTTGCTGGCTTCACTGCCCAGCAAGGTGCGGGCTTGGTCTAAAGGCAATTCAGTGGGGGGCTCTGTGCCGGTTGCACTGACGGCTACCGTTTCTTCACATAGCATGAGGCGGGTTTGCTGCTCGCGGGTAATGGTGAGCTGATGGCGTAGGCGTAAAAGCAGCACGGTGGTTTTACGGTCGACGCAACTCACAAATGCCGCACCTGCACGGGCTACGCCATCAACGTCTTGGCTTTGGCTGTCCAACGCCTGCTCGAGCAATGTATCAGCCAAGGTGGTGACCAAAGGGTGCGTGCGCTGAACAAAGATAGCGCCTTGCGCTGGGGGCTGCTCAAAGTCAATGCGTACGGTGCCCGTCAGGCCTTCTGCGGCTAATCGCTCTTTGAGTGCAGCAGGCAAGGCATCTAGCGGCGCTTTGAAGTGTCCGCGGTAAGGCTCCAAACCAGCGCCGAGCTTGGTCATGGCGCGCATGACAAAGCGTTGCACATCAGCTGCACTGCCTAAAGCAGCGGTGGATTTGCGCCACTCTGGCAGGACGTCGTCAGGCTTTAAACGGCGCTGGGCAAAGATGGTGCGGTTTTTGGCCGCCTTCTCTCGTGCGCTTTGCCATGCAGTATCAATTTGCTGAGCGGGTTCGCCAAAGTCAAAACCCATTTGGGCTTTCTGCCCCAGAACATTGTGCTTACGCAGCAAGACTGCATTGAGCAAGGCTTGGGTGAGTTTGCCATCATCGTCTGGCATAGGCACCAGCACGCCCAGCTCTTTGCGAATGTTTTCCGCCTTGCGCAAGATAACTTGCAGCACAGCGCCGTCCACTGGGTTGTCTTCACCATAAAGCATGGTGCTTCGCACTTCTTTGGCTTGCTGGCCAAAGCGGTCTACGCGGCCTTCTCGTTGTTCGTGGCGGGTGGGGTTCCAACTCAGGTCGTAGTGCACGACGGCCGTAAACAGGCTTTGCAAGTTGATGCCTTCGGAGAGGCAATCGGTGGCTACCAGAATGCGCTGCTCAGCATCTGCCATTTCCGCCACGGCGGCTTCGCGCTCACCTGGTGTGAGTTCGCCGGTGATGGCTTTGATGGCCGCTTTTTTGAACTTGCCACGCAGGTACTCTGCCAAATAGTGTGCAGTAGCGATGTAACGGCAAAAGATGACGGGCTGAAAGCCTTCTTTGACCAGCTCTTGGATGTGCGCGGTGAGTTTGGCAAGCTTGGGGTCGTTAGAAGAGCCAGCAAGACTTTCCGCAGATTGAATCAAGCTTTGGAGGCGGTCTGTATCCTCTGTTTGTGCTGCGGGTTCTATGTCATCGGTAGACAAAGCGTCGTCCACGCCATCGAGCACGCGCTCACAGGCTTGTGCTTCCAATTCTTGGAGGCTGAGCTCTTCAGCGTTGTCGCTTTGGCCTTTCAGACGTGTGCGCAATGCATTTACAGCTGCCGCAGGAGATGAGGAAATGCAGCGCAGCAATGCCAGCGCAGCCCACCAGTTCATGCGTTGTTCGCGCTGCGCTTTGCCCTCTGCGCTTTCAACTAACTCGCGGGCATAGTCCATGACGTCGTTAAACAGTTGGCCCCATGCACCTGTGAGCTTGTAAGTAATTTCAGTGGTCTTGCGCTCAGGGAACATGCTGGAGTCTTGCCACTCTGCAATATCCGGACGGCGACGTTGAACGAAGTGGTGTGAGAGGTCATCACGCAGCTCTTTACGGGCACCTTCCGGCAAATCCTTGAGCTGCGTAAAGTCTGGGCGAAGCAGACCCAGCAAGTTGAAGAAGGCATCTTCGTCACCGCTGTGGGGAGTGGCTGTCAGCAGCACCATGTGACGCTGGGCATTTTCAGCCAAGCCTTTGAGTAACTGATAACGCTGCTGACGGCCTTGGCCTGCTTGGGTACAGGTGTGGGCTTCGTCCACAATGACGAACTCTGGGCAAAAGCGTTGGAATGCTTCACGTCGGCGTTCAGACTTAATGTAGTCCAAGCTCACGACAGTGAAAGGATGTGCGTCAAACACAGAGGTGCCGGGAGGCAGGTCACGTTCCAAACGTGAGGCAGTGGACGTACGCACCACGACGGACTGAATGTGAAAGCGCTCTTCCAATTCACGCTGCCATTGCTCACAAAGGTGTGGAGGGCAAAGCACAGCCAGACGCTGAATTTCACCTCGGTCTAAGAGTTCACGGGCAATGAGGGCTGCTTCAATGGTTTTGCCAATACCGACATCATCTGCAACCAAGAGACGAATGGTTGGCTGCTTCAAGGCCATCAACAATGGCACCAGCTGGTAAGCACGAGGCTCTACCGCGATATTGCCGAAGCTACGGAATGGTCCCGCACCGCTACGCAGCTTGAGTTGCAGCGCATCCATCAACAGCTGGCTGGCCGAGTGGTTGCGCGCTTGTGCCACCGTAGGCCAGGGAAAGGTTGCCGGGCCAACAGGTTGCGACTCCGACTCCAGAGGTAAATAGATGAGTGATTCGTCTTGTTCACCGCCACCTAAAGGACGTAGTCGCAATGTATCGGTGCTGGATTCGGGCAGCACAATCCATTCACGTCCACGTGCGGATACAAGGCTGCCTGGGTAAAAAGTGGTTGCGGAAGAGTTCATGTCTAGTTGTTCTTTCCTGCTCCAAACAGGTCAGCGTTGGCTGCAAAGATGGCAGGCCACTGGTTTTGTTCTTTCGGGAAACGCACCACGATATAGCCGAGGTCTTCTAACTTTTGGTTCACCTGCTGGTCTTTAGCAGATTGACCTTCGGCATCGTGGTGTGGCCCATCAATGAAAACTGCCAAGTTAAAGTCATCGTAATAAAAGTCTGCGTTCACACCTGCTACCACAATTGTGTGCTGTGCGCGGTCGGGTTTGAGGTATCCGTGTTGCTCGACATGCTCCAACCATGCTTTTTCTAGTGAGCTCAATGACATGCGCTCTAGTTCTGCACTGTGTTGCTCCGGCGCACGGCCTTGCGAGCCTTGTACGGAGTTTGAGCTGGTGAGGCGGCACAACACATCTTGTAGCTGCCCCTTAGCTTCTTTGTCCTGGCGGTCAATCAGGGGGTGGTCTGGCTGGTTGTAATAAGAGAGCAAGCAACGGTAGCAGCCAGCTTCACACAGGGGGTGGCCATGCTCGTCCAGTTCTTGCGTAAGTTGGCTGGCATCCCAAGACTCACCATGTACAGGTGCTTCGTAGTGCATGATGCGCAGTGCTTCTGCAGCCACCGCTTGCAAGGCTTGAGGCTCTGTGGCGATGCGTGTTAGGACACCTGCACCGCCTTCCGCAGCTTCGAAGAAAAGAATTGATTGGCGGTTGTCGCGGCCCGGTAAAGGCTCACCTACCAACTCACTTTCTTCCAACTGGTACACAGCCTCAATGCCGCGTTTGAGCGCGTATTGCAGGGTAGTCATCGTGGTTTCAGACAACACGCCCAATGCGTGGTGAGGCTTCACCAGCAAGATATTGCGGCGGTCTTCCACGAAAGGCACGATGCGCTGGGGTGGTGTCTTGTCTGGCAGTGTTTCCTCGGAATCACCGTCTTCATTCTCACCACCTACCCAATGTCCACTGGCTGGGTTAATCAAAAAGCCCAGCACTTTTTTATCTTTACGGCGCTTCCAGCCGTAGTTCATGCGCCAGATAGTTGCCGTTGGGCCGTATTGGAGCTCTAGGATGGGGCCTTTCTCATCAGAAACAACGGACGTAAACATCTGCAGCTTGCCATCCGCTTGTGCAAACTGCAGCGTGGTTTGCATCTCATAGCCCTGACGTACCCGTTCTTCCTCATTGGCGGTAATGCGTTCTGCACGCTTGGTTGATACGTTTTCGATGCGATAGAGGTTTTTGACTTCCTCAGCACCGGCAAGAGAAGCATCACAAGAGACACAGCGGTCTAAGTCACGCTGTGTTCGGAAATGACCATAGCCACAGACTGGGCACAAGCGCGCCACCTCTGTATTGAGGTTGGCACCTTCTGCGACTTGGTCTTGGCCACTGATGGTGAGCAAGGCTTTGGTCACACGGTACTGGCTGCCTTCGTGATAGATAAGGCTGTAGGGACCAAATTCGCTCAATGCCAGAAAACGGGGACGCGATAAAAAGCTTTCGCGACCGATATTGCCGCGCCGGGCAGGGATATATGCCATCAAAGGCAGACGCGGGAAGTTGTAGCCAGGCAAAAAGCCTTGGCTAGCCAAATAGCGATAGGTATAGAAGTCACTATTGAATGCGCTTTCGCCAGCCAATAAAAGGTCGCGTTGCTTACGTGCTTCGTTATGCCGTTGTTGGGCTTCGCGTCGCTCGCGCTCGCTAGCAGCAGGGTTGTTTTCCTTTTTGTAGTTCAGCTCAATAGCTTGTGCTGTGGCTCGGTAAAGGTCTCGCCAGCGATTGAGTGCAGTATTGAACTCTTGGAAAGCTCGCTTGAAAACGGATTCAGGCCATGCAGGCGTGAACCATGGAGCACGCTCGGGAGTGAGTTCATCCTTGAGCATGCCAAGGACTTTCAAGCCTCGCTCATGTGCACGGCGCTGAGATGCTGGGTTGGATAAGTCATCGGACAAATCTTGCAGCAAGGGCAAATCTTTGGGCTTTTCCATGTCCAGAAGGTCACGAATACTGCTGCCCAGTTTCTTACCTGTTTCAGCCAGCCAAATGGCCTGTAGGTGGCTTTGCACCAATTCCCGATTAGCAAGGTCTAACGTGGGGGCGTTGACTTGCCCATGCACCATGCGCACTGGGTCACGGAAGTAATACTGGTCATGTGGCGACTGACTAGCGCAATAAGTAATGACTAGTGCTGGCTGGCCTGCACGACCCGCACGGCCGCTACGCTGCGCATAGTTAGCTGGTGTTGGTGGAACATTGCGCATGTACACGGTGTTGAGCGACGAAATATCCACCCCCAACTCCATGGTCGGAGAGCAAAACATGACCGGGAGCCATTCGAGCTCATGTCCATGCTTTTGCCTCCACTCATCGCGGTCCTTCTCTGTGAAACGAAAGCGTGCCTCTCGCTCCATCCGGTCGTCTTGCCCAACTTGGGCAGTGTGCTCTCGCGCTTCAAAGTCAAACAGTCGATGCGTCGCATCGCCCAACAGCTTGGCGATATTTTGATAAAGGTTTTTGAAGAATGCGTTGTCGTGAGACTGTGCCGTGGGCTTGCCATCACCCAGCGTCCAAAGCATGGCGCTGCCGCTGAGCTGCCAGCCTGTGAGGCCAAAGTCAGTCTCTTCTTTGCGTACCAAGCCATAGCTTTCGGCAGCCTTCAGCAAGGCATTCACAACCTCAGGATAGGTGGCATCTTTGATGTCCTTATAGTAAGGATTCGCACCACCCCAAGTGCTGCCCCTGCGAAGGGCTTTGCCTAAGCGGGAGCGGCTTGAGCCAATCACCAAATACTCTTCAATCTTTTGGCGTTTGACTCGTACGTTGTTCTCATCTTTCGGGCGCTGAGTGACGAACCACTTAGCTGGCACTGGGCGCTCGTCTTCAGTGAAGCCCCAAGGCTCACACAGGTTGGCAAAGCTCACCGTACGTAACTGGTCCAGCTCTGTGCGGTCTAAGTATCTGGAGGCAATACACAATCCCTCGCGCATAAACCCAAATAACTGGCGTAACACTTGTGCTCGCTCGGCAGGTTTTGCTGCACGCAATACTTGTGGTGCTTCGCTCCATTCAGCTTCATCCGCGGCCAAGTCATCAATGTCTTGGTACTGCACCTGCATCAAGCCCAACTGCTCTAGGTTGGGATTGTTGAAGCGCCAGCCTCTGCGCAGGTCGTAAAACATGCGGTACCCCAAAATGGCACGCATTGCTTCTTGCACTTGCCTGCGAGCATTTCCTTTGACGTCAGGCTGCTGCATGTACTCAGCGCGGACAGCATAGTCATCGCGCTGAAAACCTAAGGCGTCAAAGACAGCATTCGCTATGTCTTTTTCAGACAAAGTGTGATTTGAAGCGTTTTCCAATGCAGAGAACAAAGCTGCTCTGGTCAGCAAGACTTGCAAGAAGTCATTGAAGTGACCTGCCTGAAGTGCTGCATCTTGCCGGTTATCCGAGAAGCCCAGAACTTTCTTAGCCTCGGGAGATAGCTCTTGGTCCTGTTCGTACAAATAGCGCAGCGCTGCCAACGTAAGCATGGTGGTAGCCGAGCTTCGACCTTCACCTGAAAGGGCTGTCAAGCGTAGTGAATCTTTACCGCTGCTGGTGTGTGTAACCCCACAGGAGAGGCAAAAACGAAAGCTACCTGGTACAAACCAAGCCTTCAAGCCATCCTTGCCAGTTAAGCTCCCACTAGGAGTGACATTGACCTGCTGAGGGACAAATTTTTTCCATGTTGGCTTAACGCGCCATTCACCATCCGCACGCTCTTCCAGCCAGGTTTCTGGATAGTTTTCAGGGTTTGCGTCATCCCAAATGTGGCTTGTATCAGGCATGAGATAGCCAGCTTTGATGCCATCATCTTCATGCTCACGCTCTTCAATATTGCGCACGGAAAAACGCCGGCCTTCAGGAGCATCTTGGTCCCAGACGGGGATGTATTCCTGCCCACAATCCCGGCAGAAGTGCACGTTGTACAAATTACGATTTCGGTCTCCAGGTACAAACTGCTGGCCATCCAGAGTAATTGCACGCTGCCCTGACGCTTCTAAGGTGGTGAAAACCTTGCCACCACCTGAAATGAATTGGTGCAGCTTGAAGGCGAACAGTGGCTTGCCTGCATCTGTGACGCTATAGGCTGCCAATAAAAAATGCTGCAAATACTGGCGGCATTCTTCTTTGCTCAACCCTGATGCATTTGCGAGTTCCTGTGCTGCATCCCCCAATGTTTTAGGTTGTGCGCGCCGAGGCTTTCCGCTTTCATAGGTAAGGCCTAAGGTGAGTTCGACCCAAATGGAGACAGGGTGCTGTGCGAGTTCAGCAAAGCTTAAGCTGTCAGGTACTCCTGCACGAATCGCCGCGGCGAGCTTGGGAGCAACCGTAGCCAAGGTTTCTGATTCTGGGGTGGTGCGTCGAAGCGTTTCGGTGATGATGTTCGTGACAGGAATCTTGGTCCCGAAGAGACGTGATGCGACCTCTGCGACCTTGGCGTTGCGCTCTAACTCTGTTCCCTCGGTAGCCATGGTGGCTGAGGTACCTATGCAGACGAGCTCATCCGCGAGCGCCTCACGAACACGACGCACCAAGAGCGCTACATCAGCACCTTGCCGGCCACGGTATGTGTGGAGCTCGTCCAAAACTAGAAACTTCAGTCCCTTGGCATTCGCAATCACTTGCTGGTCAATCGCATTTTGGCGAGTGAGCAAAAGCTCCAGCATCATGAAGTTAGTCAGCAAAATGTCGGGAGGATTGGCTTTCATGGCCTCTCGCTCTTCCGTACTTTCTTGCCCAGTAAAGCGGCCAAAAGTGACAGCACGAGCCGCAGGGTCAGCCCCAAGGAATTTTTTTAATTCCTCCAACTGGCTGTTGGCCAACGCGTTCATGGGGTAGACAACGATGGCCCGTGTTCGAGGAGTCTTGTCTGCTTTTTTTGCTTTGAGGCAGTAGTCGATGACGGGGATGAAATAGGACAGCGATTTCCCAGACCCCGTACCTGTTGTCAATACATAGCTTTCACCGGAAGATGCCAAACCGATGGCTTCGACTTGATGTCGGTACAAAGGAAGCGTCTGCCCAGCCGATGAAGGACTTTTGCCAAAACGAAAGATTTCAGCGCACTCTTGGCTCAAGTGGCCTGTTGTGCAAAGGTCTTCAACCGTACCGCCTGGTTGAAAGTTGGGGTTGACCTGGATTAGTGGTTCGGGCCAGTACTTTTGGGAGCTGTACTCCCTATCCACGAAGGCACGGATGTCATCGGCCTTGATACGCGTGAAGCTGCGCGTGAACTGAGCGTATTCATCGACTAACTTTTGGCGAAACTCAAAGACGTTCATGGCTCTCCCTTGCCGTACCCACAAATAGATTTAGATGTATCTTAGTTTGTAAGCAGCACGGAGGAAGAACCCATCTTTTAGACTTTTGATTTACCTACACTCAACTGCGCACCCAGCCGGCCCCAATGAAACCCCAAAGCTCTTCCAACCGCCCTGTACCCACGCTGTTCTTAGACTTCGACGACGTGATTGCGTTGAATGAAGAGAAGGGCTATGGGGGCTACGACATACTCGCACCCTCTCCCCCCGCTGACCTCTGGGAGCGTCTCTTCAGCCAAGAAGCGACAGCTGTGCTGATGCAAGTCGTTGAAGAATTCAAACCACGGGTTGTTGTGACGACCAGCTGGCTTCGTTTTCTGGACCGTGAAGGTTTTGTACAAATATTTCAGCGGACCGGACTTAGCTGTATCGCACAGCAACTACATCCCCATTGGGAAGCAGTTCAGCTTCGAGGGCAGACAAGGCGGCAGGCAATTGACATCTGGATGTCTAAGCACCATCAAGGTGAGACATACGTGATACTGGATGATGCCTTAAGCGGAACTGGCCTGACCAACTCCGCCCATCAAAAGCAGGGACGTGTCATCCTGTGCGAAGTGTCAGTGGGCCTGAAATTTTCACACTTACCTGCAATTCGTAATGCCTTAAGCATTCCAAGTTCAGCTTGAACAGGCCTCTCAGTCGAAAGACGTGATTCGCCTTATCTGCCAATGCATTACGATTTCCGATAGGGCAATCATGGACCTTCATCAGGGGTTGAGCCTTCAGCTAACACTTTCTGGCTTTTCTTTCGCTTTTTAAGAATCCCTAAAAGGCTTGAGTACAGAGCAAGTGCATCCACACCAATCGCGTCACACCATTCAGAGAGCTCAATTAAGTCAAGACGTCGCTCACCCACCTCACAACGGCTAACGTATTGCTGAGTCTTTCCAAGACGCTTTGAAAGCTCTAGCTGCGAAATGTCTTTCTCAAGTCGTTGATGCTTAAGAAGTTCCAAAAAAATCTTGTACTCGGGAGTATGAAGAGGCATGCCCTTGCGGCTCTTAGCGTTAAAGGTCGCGTAGCATGACGTCAACTCATGTTTACACCAAAATGATGTACATCATTTTGGTGTAAACATGAAAGCAGACCTCAAAACACTGGGCGATATGCCTAAACCTTGTGCACATCTGTCAGGCCTTGCCCTAGAGCTCGAGTACGTGAAGTCTCGTGGACTGGCCTACCTGCGATGCTCCGAAGACAACTTCGCCATGTTCAATCGTGAGACCAATGAGTTGACTATTTTTGGTGAATCAATCGAAATAGCAGCAAGCTCATTTCACACCAACGAAGCAGCGGAAGTGTTACGAGATGCCCAGACATTGGGAGCTACCTTTACCATCAAGGATGGTGGTAGATGCCATTGCTGCATTGAAGATGTTCGATGCGATGGTGATACATACGTTGAGGCTGCACTTCGTGCTTTGATTGCTTACCGCACCAAGTAGCACCTTAGGCCTGCCTGCAAAAAACCACTCTTTGCTTTGTTATCCTCAATTCCAGATAGCATTCGACATGCATCGCCTAAGAAACGAGCAAAGCTTACAAAAGTAGTCCAGACTACGAAGTTCAGCGCAAACCACGGAAGTGAAGCACTTTGGGACCTCATAAAAAGCTCTAGGGCCAAATGCAAGTTTCTTGCATTACCTCTCTTGAACTCTTTACTGTTTGCTCTCAAAACTTCAATCATTCAACTGTTGATGTGGGAAACATTTTGATTAAAAACACTGCTACATCACAAAACCACCTGCTCTACCAGTTCTATGTCGCCAATGGCAAGCTGTCCTCGCAGCTGTACATCCGCAGCTCGGACAGCTTTCTGGGCCTGCCCTACAACATTGCATCGCTGGCCCTGCTGACCCATATGCTGGCCCAGCAGTGCGATCTGGTGCCGCATGAAATTGTGGTCAGCATCGGTGACCTGCACGCCTACTCCAACCACATGGAGCAGATCCAGCTGCAGCTGACACGTACGCCCCGAGCATTGCCGCGCCTGAACATACTGCGCAAGCCAGCGTCCATCTACGACTACCGCTTCGAAGACTTTGTGATCGAAGACTACGATCCCTACCCAGGCATCAAGGCCCCCATCGCAGTCTGAAGACTGCAGGCACGCAGCAAGAGCATGCCGCCATTTGCCATCCGTGGCAGACAGCGCTTCTGCCACGCGGTTTCACCGGGGTACGCGACCATCCACTACGTGTGAAATCGCTCCAAAATCCAGAGCATCTAGCGCTTGTTATTCATAGATTTCAGATAAAAATCCATCCAAAGTCTATGAATGACGGGCGCTAGCAGCTCTCTTTTTTTCAATAGACATTGCACTGAGCCCATGGCCATCCATCTGATTTATGCACGCGCTGCCAATGGCGTGATTGGTCTGAACAACACCATGCCCTGGCATCTGCCTGAAGATCTGGCGCACTTCAAGCAACTGACCAGCGGCAACCCTGTCATCATGGGCCGCAAGACCTGGGATTCGCTGCCCGAGCGCTTCCGCCCTCTGCCCGGTCGCACCAATATCGTGGTCACACGCAATACCGACTGGAGCGCCGAAGGCGTGGTCCGTGCAAGCAGTCTGGAAGAAGCGCTGCGCGTCGGTGCGGAGCACGGCGACACCGTCTGGGTCATGGGTGGCGCCCAGATCTACGCACAGGCCCTGCCGCTGGCGGATGTGGTGGAAATGACCATCATCCACCAGGACTATGCAGGTGACGCCTATGCGCCAGCGCTGGATGCGCAATGGCGGGAAACTGCCCGCGAAGACCATGTCAGCGCCAAAGGCCTGCCCTTCAGCTTTGTGCGCTACGAGCGACAGGGCGCTGCAGACTGATCCGTAAATTCCCTGAATCTGCTCTGGGTTGGTGCAAGGCAGGATTGACGTCTTTGCTGCATTGCAACAATATAGAACGCCCGTTCGATTTCACCGCGCGCTTTTTTGTTGAAGGTTGCCCCGCCATGAGTTTGATCCAGCCCCTGCCCCCCGGCCCGCTTGACATCGTTGGAGACGTCCATGGCGAGCTGCAGGCGCTGCTGGATCTGCTGCACCACCTGGGCTATGACGAAGATGGCCAGCATCCGCAATCGCGCACCCTGGTGTTTGTGGGTGACTTTGTAGACCGAGGGCCTGACAGCCCCGGCGTGGTCGGCGTGGTGCAGCGCCTGGTGGAATCCGGTAACGCCCGGGCCATTGCAGGCAACCATGAGATCAACCTGCTGCGTCACGATGCCAAGGACGGTGCCGGCTGGTTTTTTGACGAACGGCTGGACAGCGACCTGCGCAAATACCGCCAGTTCGCCCGCGCCACCACCACGCTGCAGCGCGCGCGCATTGAAAGCTTTCTGAACAGCCTGCCTCTGGGGCTGGAACGTGAAGATCTGCGCGTCATTCACGCCGCATGGCATGGCCCGGACATTGCCAGGGCGCGCACCATGGCGCTGGGCAGCGCGCGCGCGGAATACGACCACTGGGAAGCACAGGCCGCGCAGATGGCCGCAGAGCGCCGCATTGCCGAGCGCATGGCCGAAGAAAAAAACCGCTGGCCGCACAGCCTGGAAGATGGGGAACTCCACCCACCATTCCTGCAGGCACACTGTGACAACGAGCTCAACAAGGCTCTGGTCAACCCGCTCAAGGTGCTGACCTGCGGCCTGGAGCGCCAGGCACGTGCGCCATTCTTTGCGGGCAACAAGTGGCGCTTTGTCGAACGCATGGCCTGGTGGAACCAGTATGCAGACGCCACGCCAGTGGTCATGGGACATTACTGGCGCTCCACCCTGCCTCACCAGAGCACGCAGGAAGGACTGTTTCGCGACATCAGCCCCTACGCCTGGCACGGCCAGCTGGGCAATGTGTTCTGTGTGGACTACTCCGTCGGCGCACGCGCCCAGGCCCGCGCCTTTGACCGCCCCCACGCCCACATGAAGCTGGCAGCCCTGCGCTGGCCAGAGCGCACACTGGTCTTCGATGACGGCAGCCAGCACGCCACGACGGGCTTTCTGTGTCCCGAGAAAAGCACAGCCAGCGGGGCCTGAAGGCTGAGGCAAGACAGTTTCCGCATATCACTGCATATACACTGCCACCCTGTGAAAAAAGCCACCTCCTCTGAGGCGGCACAGACCTGCGTTTGCTCCCACCGCAGATTGCCTATATTTTTTGCAAACTCGCAAAAGGGCCATGTTCACAACTGCCAGGCCGCATATTTTTTAAGAAACGACCACTTTCTCCATCCAACACTGTGCAAGATACATTCAACACCTTGGAACCGCTGTATGTGGATCTAGATGGCACATTGACCCCTGTAGATACACTGCACGAAGCCTTGACGGAAGTGCTTCGCAGCCAGCCTCTCGCACTGCCACAAGTGGTGCGCAGTCTCCTCCAAGGCAAATCAGCTTTCAAGGCAACGACGGCTCAGCTGGCATCGATTGACGCCAGCACACTGCCCTACAACCAGACGCTGCTGCAATTGCTGCAGACAGAAAAACAAAAAGGCAGAAAGCTGATTCTGGCCAGCGCTGCTGACATTCGCATCGTGCAGGCAGTGGCTGAATATCTGCAGATATTTGATGACATCATCGCCACCAACCAGCACAGTTCCACCAATTTAAGCGGGTCCAACAAGCAAGCTGCCATTGCAGAGCATGCCGCAGCACATGGGTTTGCACAGTACGCCTATGCAGGCAACAGCCATGATGATCTGGCTGTCTGGGAAAAAGCTTCTCTGGCAATTGCAGTGGACACCCCTGCCAGCGTGCTGAAAAAACTGCGCAAACAGCACCGCAACATCATTGAGATTGCAGAAGCCAGGCGGCCCGTCAAAACGTTTTTGAAGTCCATTCGCATCAACAACTGGACCAAAAATGGTTTGATTTTTCTGCCTCTGCTGGCGGCCCATTGTCTGGAAATGCCAGCCTGGAGCAATGCCTTGCTGGCCTTTCTGGCCTTTGGTCTGTGCGCATCAGGCACCTACCTGATCAATGATTTGCTGGACATTCCCAACGACCGCAACCACCCCATCAAATCAAAGCGCCCTCTGGCTTCTGGCCGCATGCCCGTGCTGCAGGGCTGCGTGCTGTCTGTCGTTTTGCTGGCGGCAGCAGTCGTCACAGCGCTGACCCTGTCACCTGCCTTCTTTCTGACACTGCTGGTCTACACGGTGCTGACGCTGTCCTATTCCGTCAAGCTCAAGAAGATCGCCATCCTGGATATTCTGGTGCTGGCCTTGCTCTACACCATCCGCATCATTGCTGGCGGGATTGCCTCGAATATTCAGATATCCAAGTGGCTGCTGGCAATTTCTATTTTTGTTTTTATCAGTCTGGCGCTGGCCAAACGCTGTGCAGAAATTATTCGCATCAAAAATTCTGGCCGGCAACATATTCAAGGCAGAGGCTACTCCATCGATGACCTTGAAACGGTCAGAGGCATGGGCATCGCCAGTGGATTCATGAGTGCGCTGGTGCTGGCACTCTACATAGAGAGCCCCACCAGCTTTATTAACTACAATTTTCCCGAGCTCCTGTGGATCACCCCACCCATATTTTTGGCGTGGATCATGAGAATCTGGATCAAGACCGGAAGAAATGAACTCACGGGCGAAGATCCTCTGCAATTCTCACTCAAAGACAAACCCAGCTGGATCTGCCTTTCTCTGATTTTCATATTTGCAAGCATTGCCATGGTCGGATAAACATGAATTTTTTTACCTATGCGATCGCACTGATCTGTATTGCCATGTCATCGCTCGCCCAGATTGCCATGAAATATGGCATGAGCGCAGGCCATCAAGACAGTGACATCAAATCCATTTATCTGCAGGCCCTGCTCAATCCTTATGTCTGGCTGGGCATCGGTTTTTATGGGCTTAGCGCCGTCATATGGCTCTGGGTACTATCCCGCCTGCCTGTGAGCGTTGCCTACCCCATGGTCAGCCTGGGGTTCGTGCTGACCATGCTGATCGGCAAGTTTTTTCTGCAAGAAAACATTAGCTGGCAAGCTGCTGTAGGCGGCGCCTTGATTCTTATTGGTGTCACACTGATTGCGAGTTCCCACCGGAGTTGAAATGAACAGCCATACGTACAAAAATCTATTTATAAAAATATTCAGCATTACGCTGCTCGTCAAAATATTCTTGGCTTACTTCACCCCCATGACCGGGGATGAAGCATTTTTTTACCAGTGGGGGGTCTTCCCTGCGACCGGATATTCAGACCACCCTCCCATGGTGGGCTGGCTGATTGCCGTATTGCGCGTTTTTGGTGAACACCCACTCATCCTGCGTTCGTTCACCGTATTGCTCACCAGCATCATCGGCATCGGCATCGTCGTGCTGTGCCTGAAAACACTGGATGAAAAATACCAGCACCACGCCTGGCTGATTGGCTCGCTCTATCTGTGCCTGCCATGGTCGTGGCTGTTCTTCATGGTCACCACAGACAGCACACTGGTGCTGTTCATGTTCTGCTCCGGTCTGGTGTACATGCTGGCTGACAAGCAGGCATCCGCCTCCAAGGCACTGGCACTTTATGCGTTGTGCGGCATTTTGCTGGGCCTGGCCTTCCTGTCCAAGTACTTCTCCGCCCTCCTGGGCTTTGCATTCGCCATTCACTGCCTGGTCTTCAGAAGAAACCGCCTCTGGGCACCCTTTGTAATTCTGGTGTTTGCCCTGCCCGCCATCTGCTTCAACCTGTGGTTCAACGCCACCCACGGCTGGAGCAACATCATGTTCAATGTGTTTAACCGCAACCAGGACAAGCAGTGGTCCATCGGCACACTCATTGGATATATCGCCATGGCGGTCTACATCATTACGCCCTGGACCATGGTTTACGCCATCAAGAGCAAGAACACCTACGCCATTGACAAGAAGCTGGTGTACAGCGCGCTGGCGCTGTGGAGCGTGCCTTTTGCGCTCTTTCTCGTCCTCAGCATCAAGCGATCCATTGGTCTGCACTGGGTGATTGGCTTTGTGCCCTTTTTCATGATCTGGGCAGCCTACCGCCTGCACACAGAGCATCTGCAAAAGTCCATCAAATGGACCATCTACCTGTCCATTCCCCACTTTTTAATTTTCCTGGCCATTCTGTTTGCACCCACGGCCTTCTGGGGCAAGTTCAATCTGCAGCACAAGGCCGTGTTCCTGCACAAGGCGGATCAAATTACCCAGAATCTGGAAAGCACACTGCCCGCAGATGGCGTCATCATGGCCTATGCATACAGCCCCGCTGCGACGATTGCCTTCTATCACCAAGCCTATGTGCCCGTTTTTGGTGAAGGCAAGTTCCACTCCAGACAGGATGACCAGATCATTGATTTCAAGGATTTCGCCGGCAAGCCCATCCGCATCTATACGGGCACGCAGCAAAATCATGATTTCTACCAGCAATTCTTCGACGAGATACGCCCCCAGACCATGCAGGTGGATGGCGTAGATTTTTATTTTGTGGATGGCACCAACTTCAATTTTGAAAAGTATCGAGACACCGTATTGAAGTCTGTGGCCCAGAAGTACCACAACGCACCCAGCTGGCTGCCCAACCTGGGCGACCCCTACTGCGAGCGCTATGCCTTCGATTTTTGTTCGCCACAAAAATAGCCCTGCCTGAGCCCACCTGCCGAAGTCGAATGCACAGGTGGGCACAGCAAGCCAGCGTGCTCTGCGCCCGCTGTTTGCCCCACAAAGCGCCTTGCCTGCAAGGCGCTTTTTTTATGGAAGCAGCCCTACTGCCATCGTCTGTGCGCTGCAGTAGGTGCTGGCAGATACCGCAGACGCAAAAAAAGCCACCCCACAGCCGTGAGGTGGCAAGCAGTTACAAGCGTTTTCGGGTAATCCCCACCCGATGGCAGCACTATATCTCAAAATCTCTAATTTTCAGAAATTCCTGAAAATAAGAAAACACCAAAGCCACAGGGTTTCACTGTGCCTGACTTTCCTGTTCGATACGGCTCTGGTTCATGCGCTGCACCAGTGAGGTGATGTAGACCGTGAAGATAGGAAATACCGTCATGCCCACGGTAGCCAGCACCGCCGTTGCCACCTTGCCCAGAACGGAGACAGGCACGATGTTGGAGCCTACCGTGGTCACCGTCATGGATGCCCACCACAACGCGTCGTAATAGCTGCTTACCAGTGGATTGACGCCCCCTTCGAACACAAAAAAGACCAGCGTGAAGAAGTAGACGACGGAGAAAAAGCTCACCAGATACGCGATGAACAGGCCTGTAAGCTTGTTGCTCACCACCATCTTGACCAGCACGATCAAGGCGGCACCACCGCGCATGATGGGGAGGAACTTGAGCAGATACTGCGCCTCGTTGGAAAACGACAGTGCAAAAAAATCAATCAGACTCAGATACGGCACAGACAGCAGAATCAGCAGAAAGTGCCTGAAGAAAAAGCGCATCTTCTTGGGCGCCAGCGCCATCAGCAAAAAGATGTCCACCAGAAAGTACACGCACACCCACAGCTGCACACGTGCATAGATTGAGCCTTCCAGAAACACCTGCCCGGAAAAAGCTTCCAGCGAGATGCTGACAATCAGCACCAGTGCTGCAATCACGCCCAGCACGTTGAGCACACGTGCCACATGCACGCGCCAGGGGCTGTCACTGGAAGGTGGTGACGGGTTCTTGGATACAGCGGCAGCGGTCACATCAGTCATGGATTTCAAACAATTCGCGCAAGGGCGCAGGCATGCGTAGGGCAGCCCTGTTGCAGGGTCGCAGTGCCCCCTCATGGGCAAAGTACGGACTGTAGTGGCTTTGCCCGGCAGTCTGAGCCCATTGCACAGGAATGGGCCCACAAATTATGCGCATGGCCTTTCACAGGAACATGGTTTGCTACTGACAGGCCAGTACTGCTTGGCGAATCCCGCATCCTTTACGGGCGCCGCAAAGCTGGGACAATCCATGTTTTCGCCCCTGGCTGCAGTGCGCTGCCTGCACTGCAGCACCAGCTATTGATCAAGAAGCATGCCCATGAAATTTGCCACCTGGAACATCAACTCCCTGAACGTTCGCCTGCCACAGCTGCTGGACTGGCTGCAGGTCAATCCGGTGGATGCCATCGGGCTGCAGGAACTCAAGCTCACGGATGACAAGTTCCCTTTCATGGAACTGGAAGCTGCGGGCTACCAGGCCGTCTGCCACGGTCAGAAGACCTACAACGGCGTCGCCATTCTGAGCCGCCACCCCATCCGTGACGTGGTGCGCAACATCCCCGGCTTTGACGATGAACAGGCGCGCGTGATTGCCGCTACGCTGGATACGCCACAGGGCGAAGTGCGCCTGATCAACTGCTACTTTGTGAACGGCCAAGCACCTGACTCCGAAAAGTTTGCCTACAAGCTGCGCTGGCTGGCGGCGCTGCACGCCTATGTGCAGGCCGAGCTGGCCCAGCACCCGCAGCTGATGCTGGTGGGTGACTTCAACGTGGCCCCTGAGGACCGTGACTCCTTCGACCCCGAAGGCCTGCGCGGCACCATCCACCACACCCCCGAAGAGCGCGCGCACTTCCAGAGCATGCTGGATCTGGGGCTGACCGATGCCTTCCGCATGTTTGAGCAGCCCGAAAAGAGCTTTTCCTGGTGGGACTACCGCATGCTGGGTTTCCAGAAAAACCGCGGCCTGCGCATTGACCACATTCTGGTGAGCCAAGCCTTGAAGGCCAGAACCACGGCCTGCGTGGTGGACCGCGCCCCCCGCAAGAACAAGCAACCCAGTGACCATGCGCCAGTGGTCATCACCATGGACTGAGCCATGTTTTCCGGGCCGCTGTTTCAGCGGCTTTTTTGCACCTGCTTTTTTGAGACTGTGCTGATTTCGTGACTGCCCGCCCCGCCTTGTTTCGCAACGCTGCCCTGCAGCAGCCTGGTTTTCTGCCTTTTCTGTCCGCACGCCTGCTGGGGCTGTTTGCCCAGCAGATGCAGGCCGTGGTCGTGGCCTGGCAGGTATATGACATCACACGCGATCCACTGTCACTGGCCTATGTGGGGCTGGCGCAGTTCCTGCCCATGCTGCTGCTTCTGATTCCGGCGGGTGATCTGGCCGATCGCATGAGTCGCAAGCGCATGCTCGCAGCCAGCTGGGCACTGGCATCCGTCTGTGCCGCCCTGCTGCTGTGGCTGACCACACTGGGCGAACATGGCGTGGGAGGCATCTATGCCGTGCTGGTGCTGTTTGGCTGCAGCCGCGCCTTTACCGGCCCGGCCATGCAAAGTCTGCTGCCACAGATCGTGCCACGCGAGCATCTGGCACAGGCGCTGGCCACCAACAGCATGATCATGCGCACCGGTGCCATTGCCGCGCCCGTGCTGGGCGGCGTGCTCTACGGCTTCGGCGGTGGGGAGCTGACCTATGGCGTGTGCTCCATCGCGCTGGCTCTGGCCGTGCTGCTGCTGTGGCGCGTGCCAGTGCGCTACGCCGCAGCGCGCCAGCCACTGCAGGGGACGATGTGGCTGCGTGCGCTCGATGGCGTGCGCTTTATCCGCAGCCACCCCATCGTGCTGGGCACGATTTCGCTGGATCTGTTTGCCGTGCTGCTGGGCGGGGTGATTGCCTTGCTGCCGGTGTACGCCAAGGAAGTGCTGCATGCCGGGCCGGAAGGCCTGGGTATCCTGCGCGCCAGCATGTCGGTGGGTGAAGTGCTCATGGGCCTGTGGCTGAGCAGCCGCCCCATCAACCAGCGTGTCGGCAAGGTGATGTTTGCTGCCGTCGCCGTCTTTGGCATGGCCAATCTGGTGTTCTCGCTCTCACACTGGTTCTGGCTGTCTGCGGCCATGCTGGCCATTGCTGGTGCAGCTGACATGGTAAGTGTGTACATACGTTCATCACTCGTTCAGTTCTCCACACCGGACACCATGCGTGGACGTGTGAACGCCGTGAACATGCTGTTCATCAGCTCCAGCAACGAGCTGGGCGAATTCCGCGCCGGGGCCATGGCAGCAGGCATGGGCGCCGTGCCAGCTGCCATCGTCGGCAGCCTGTGCACGCTGGGCGTGGTGGGCACCTGGATGCTGTGGTTCAAGCCTTTGCGCGACGTCAATAAGCTAGAAGATGCTGCAAGTCTGTAAGATAAAAGCTTGAGATGCATTTTTTTACAAAAAATGATTGTTAAAAACCACAGTCTCCGTACATATTCAGCAGTCTGAATCCGTTCTTCGCTTTCCGAAACATCTGACTGTTATGCGCTGTGTGCTGAGAGGTATGGGT